>DAOVVI010000451.1 GCA_030637245.1 Cyclobacteriaceae bacterium | reverse complement strand
CTCCTCCACTTTTCAACAATGAGTTTCCAATATATTACCTTGAAAAAGAAGTGTAAGTTCTCAATCGCCTGGCTGACCTGAAATCAGGTTTCTGCTCAAATTATTAAACCGGATAAAAAGCAACACAGCGGCTATAGTCAGGCCCGCCAGCAATCCATACCACACTCCCAAGGCGCCTTGATTTAATGTGAAACCAAATAGGTAGCCAAGCGGCAGCCCAATAATCCAGTAAGCAACCAGGGTGATTAATGTAGGAATTTTCACGTCTGACATTCCTCTCAATGCTCCCAGGGCAATCACCTGCACTCCATCTGACAATTGAAATAATCCTGCTATAATAAGCAAAATAGCTGCCTGATGGATTACATATGTATCTTCAATATATAAGGTTGGTAAAAAGTACCTCCCAAGAATAAATACAATTGCTGTGAATGACATAAAACCAATAGCCATTATAAAACATGTCATGGCTGCATTTCTCATCGTTTTATAATCCTTTTGCCCCAATTGATTCCCTACTCTTATTGTAGCTGCAGCTGCTATCCCCAATGAAATCATGTAGGAAATAGAAGCCATATTTATCGCTATTTGATGCGCGGCCAATTGTGTGGTTCCCATCCATCCGATCATGATGGCAGCTAAACTAAAGGTACTGACTTCAAATATGAATTGGAAAGCCATTGGAAAGCCAAGGTTAAGGTTGACTTTTATTAAGGTCCATGAAAAATTTCCATATTTAAATGCGTACCAGTATTGAGTAAACCGGTGGTTGAAATAGACAAAGGAGATCATGAGCAAAGCCATCACTATTCTTGATATCAATGTAGCTACTCCGGCCCCGAGCAATCCCATGGGCTCAAAACCCAGTTTACCAAAAATCAGGATATAATTTAGAATGATGTTAAGGATATTCCCGGCTATGGTAATATACATGGCCTGTTTAGTAAATCCCAGTCCTTCTGCAAATTGCCGGAAAGCCTGGTACAACATAAAGGGTAAAAGAGAGTAGGTGATTATCACAAGGTACGGGAGCGCCAGTTCCACAACTATTTCAGGTTGGTTGAAAAACCAGAGCAGGTTTTTGCCTGAAAGGATAATTACTGCTAACAAAACACCAAAGAGCGTATTGATCAGTATCCCATGTTTAAGAATTTCAGTAAGCTTTGGTATATTTTTTTCACCATCTGCCTGGGCTGTTTGTGGCGTGATTGCATACGACATTCCAATGCCCATCACCAGGAAAATTACAAAAATGCTGTTCGCAAAAGATGATCCTGCGAGAGGTTCTTTACCAATGCGGCCCACCATCATGCTATCCGCAACGTGTACTGTTACCTGCCCCAGGTGACTCAACATTACAGGGTAAGCCAGACTCAGGTTCTTATGAAAATGTTTTCTAAAATCCGTGATCAAATTGTCAGGGATTTTTAAGGCTGTTGCTCATTCATCGCTGCCAGTCTTTTTAGTAATGGAGGGTGTGAATAATTCATAAACACATAAGCCGGATGCGGAAAAAGATTACTGAGATTGTCCACTGAAAGCTTTTTCAACGCCTGTTGCAAAAAAGTGCCATTATAAGTTTCTTTCGCAAAGGCATCCGCTTCAAATTCATTTTTTCTACTGAGCATATTCATGAAAATCCCCACGAAATGAGATATAGGAGAATACAAAATACCAAATGCCAATAAGTTCAGATGAATTGCCAGTTGACTGCCTCCCAATGCTTCTGACATGGCCGGGCTAAAAATTATTAACGACATGATAAATAAGGTGAATCCGGTTTGCAAAATGGAAAGAACATACCCGGTAATGATGTGTTTTTTCTTAAAATGCCCTACTTCATGAGCCAGCACCGCAACCAATTCTTCTTTCGAATGATTCTCTATCAGGGTGTCATAGAGCACTATCTTTTTCTTTTTCCCAATACCGGAGAAAAACGCATTGGATTTTGCAGACCTTTTTGATCCGTCAATTACAAAAATATTGTCTAATGGAAATTTGATCTTTTTACTATATGTTTCTATTTCATCTTTAAGCTCACCATCTTCCAATGGAGTCAGCTTATTGAAAAGTGGCAGGATCAATGAAGTATAGAACATATTTATAAACAGGATGAAAACGGAAATGACTATCCAAAAATAAATCCAGAAATCAGGGCCAAACAAATTGATTAATTTTAGCAGTACAAAAAGTATCAATCCACCAATGACGCCCGCTAATACATATCCTTTTAGTTTATCGAGAATAAAAGTTTTAGAAGTTGTCTTGTTGAAACCGAACTTCTCTTCGATTACAAAAGTATCATAAAGCTGAAATGGAATGTTGAGAATGTCGGAAGCCAGAAAAAGCAATCCGAAAAAGGCAAGTGAAACCAATTCTTCCGTGACTATAAAGCCGTGGACTTGTTGATCAAACCATCCAAAAAATCCTGTGGCCAGCAATACAAAAGATAATATAAAACTAAACGAAGATGTGAGCAGACCAAACTTATTGTTTGCCCTGGCATAGGATATGGATTTTTTATACTTTTCTTCATCATAAATACCCTTCACCTCATCTGGAAGTTCCTCCTTCATGCTCTTTATGTTGAGGTATTCGAGTATTTTATTAAATATAAAATCAAAAGAAAGTATAGCTAATAATAAGATTAAAATGCCTTTTGCCTCCATTGGGGATCAATTTTTTTTGGAATGCAAAAATATAAAAAACTTATGCAGTCGAACTGTTTTATTTGATTTATTCTAAAATAATGAAGGGAAATTATGCCTTTAAAATTTAGGACATGGGATCTGCCTGACATTCTTAGGAGGTTTCCTGGGATCACCCATGAAGAATTCATATCTAATTGAAACTTCATGTGCTCCTCCGGTGGCGATTCCGAGCTGTGATAGTGTATAATCAAAACTATAACCAATATGCAGTCCGT
>DAOVVI010000259.1 GCA_030637245.1 Cyclobacteriaceae bacterium | reverse complement strand
TTGAAGAGGTAGATCCCACTTATTTTCATAACCTGGTCTATGCCGTTATTGATTTTGCTGAGGAAAACGGTTTTAAGCCACCCAAAGATTTTCCATTAGCTGAAAAAATTCTGGATCCGGACCTGATTGATGACGGTATTGATGAAATAGAAGTTGGCGAAGACGGGAAGCCACTATTTATTAATGGTCCTTATGATAATGTGGATTCCATTGTAGCTACGCTAAACAGGAACGTTGGCGAAGGGAATTATGACATAATAATAGGGGACGGCGAGCTAGATGATAATGGTATATGAAATGCCGAAAAGCAGGCGTCAAAAATGCTTAAATATTGACAAAAAGCACTTTATCACAGATTCTCCGTACCTGTTACAGGTTGAGCCATGGTAGAAAGAATAATATAGATCGCAATACCTTGCAATCAATCTAGGAATGAAATTGTTCCCCAACCATCGAAATTACAGTCATTGATAAAACCTATCTCATTCATCTTTTTAATCCATTTTTTAAATTTTTCTCCCTCTAAACTAATGGGCGGTGTCACACCGATTATTGAATACTGATTTTTTGTTGATCTTTCAATTCCATAAACTTCATATCCGATTTTTTCCAGATCTTTCTTTAATTCATTGGCATTTACCCTGGTTTTGGAATAAAAGAAAAATTCCATCTCTTTAGGCTCCTCCATCCTCTTATCATATTTGCCTAACAGATCTAAATAGCGGTTGGCTGAATCCTTCTGACCTTTTATATTACGTTCAAATTTCTTTTCGGAGATAAACGGTTTTAGAAAATCAAATATGCCCATCCTGAATTTATAATCTTAGAAATGCTTGTGCCTGCCATCCAGGTCTATGAACAATAAACCATTTGTAGTTCACATTCTTGGATTGGATTCCTTGCCAAATCTAATAGATTTGAATGATTTAAAACTATCCTCAACTACTTTAGTAAAGGATTTTATCACCCGGATGCTACCCTCAGGATTTCGATACTCTTGGATACCACTGTCTGCAGCTTCTTTGCCCTCAAATTCCAGGAAAACAACCATGGCATGCTTTTTTATACTTTGCAAATAGCCGTTTTCCTCACTTTCCATCTGCCGGTGCAGCATGTCAACACCCTCAATGCCCAATGTTGAGGCTTTTTCAATGATGGTATTTATACAAACATCCGGTGGTCTGAAATGCCAGTATGAATATGTTGAAACGCCAAGCTTTATCCAGCCTCCGGATACTTTTGGCTTAGAATTCCCAGATGATGGTAAACTGAACAATGGAGCACTTAGCAGCCCGGTTTTGATTAAATTTCTTCTTGATATTTTTATTTAGCCAATATTTTTTCTGCATTGCTCAACGCACTGTTGGCGACCTTCCCAACATTTTCGATTTTTTTCTTCTGGTTGTTTAGATATTCCATCACTTCTTCATTGACCATCCCTTCAAAATCATTGTCAAATTCCCGCATCCAGTTCATCATTTCTTCATGAGAATTATCAAGATCAGCTATGGCTTGTGTGAGTTCAGCGATTTTATCAGCATTGGCATCATTTCCTTCTTCAATGAGCGTATCAATTTTTTTATTGAGCTGTTTTTTGTATTTCATGATGGCGCCCATTTTAGGCATGATCTCATCATGAACTACCATCACTTGGTCATAAAGCTTATCTTTAGCGCTTTCACAGGAGGCAAACATCAATAATACTATTAAAAATAAGGGGATTACAGATTTCATTTTTTATTCAATTTATTTTAATAAAAGTAAGAACATGTCATATTTCATCGAGATGGAGTACGAAGTCAGGAGTCCGAAGTTCCATCAGTTTTTTTATTAAATTCTATAGTCATTTCGAAGTTATGAATTCCAATTAATATTCTGGCAAAATTCCATTTCCGTCTTCTAACCATGCACCTGACAACCTTAATTGTTCCATTTATTTCTGTTTACACTGTTTGCATACTCCATTGATGACCAGGTTGCTATCTGTGATTTCGTATCCGGGTAAATCAACAATTGGAACCCGGTAATCTGACAAACATTCGATATGGCCGCATATATTGCATTTAAAATGTACATGATCGTGATGATGTTGTTCGGCTGTGCAGGTGTCTAAACAGATCCCAAAGGTGGCTGATCCACTGTCATCAGGTATCCGGTGTAAAAGTCCTTTTTCCACAAATGAATTTATGGTACGGTATAATGTAACCCTGTCATAATCTTCTAAATATATTTCCAAATCTTTCATTGAAAGTGCATGATTGTTATTGTAAAATCGTTCCAGCACATCAATACGGCAATCAGTTATGCGCAGACTGTGGAGTTTAAGCGTCTTCTTATAGTCACTGTATTTCATTAAGTAAATATAGCTTTTATGCAATTTTATTGCAATAATCAAATTATTGAGATTGAATATTTGGATGAAATTGTAATAAACATTTTCACAAAATTTAAAATATTAGGTTATTCAATTAAATTTGATCCTTCGTCAACTTAATCCATCCATATGCCACGCTGGTTTTACCAATCATTAATTATAGTCATACTTTTTTTCTATCAAAGTATAGCTATTCCCAGGAGCAAACTGAAAATACCAATCCCAAAAAAGATCAAAATGATCTACTGACCAAATATTATGAAACAGAGATATACAATCAATAGAAAAAATTGTTATTTTCATTTCTTGTTAAAAATCAGAATGTTATAAGATCAAAGAAAATCATGAATTGGAAAGAAGCATTAGAACGTCTAAAAACCGGAAATACCCGGTTTGTAAAGGATCAGCTTGAAAGAAAATTACAAAATCCGGAAAGAAAAAAAGCGTTAACCGGAGGTCAGCATCCATTTGCCATTATCCTGAGTTGTGCAGATAGTCGCGTAATCCCGGAATTGGCATTTGATACGGGTCTGGGTGAAATTTTTGTTGTCCGTGTTGCCGGGAATGTTCCTAATCCTTCTTCCATTGCCAGCATCGAGTATGCTGTTGCTCATCTAGGGTCAAAGCTTATTGTGGTGATGGGACATGAAAGTTGCGGAGCTGTAGCTGCGGCAATAGAGGGAGGCGATAATGGGACAAATCTTAATCATTTATTAAGCTTCATTTCTCCGGTAGTGGAGGAAAACAAAAAAGAAGATATGGCAGAAATTATCAAACAAAACGCCATGAGATCTTCTGATGAACTCGTAAAAAAATCACAGATCATTTCAGATGCTGTTGAAAATGGTGAGGTGAAAATAGCGACAGCTTATTATAAATTAGGAACGGGTGAAGTTGAATTTCTTTAGGATCGGTTTTTAAAATGTACACTAAATACACATTTTCACTTAAAAGAACCTTGAGAGGTATCTGGTGGCTATTGTTGTTGGCTACAATTTATGCTGCCATTGTTTATTTTTTATCCTCGGTAATATTTCATTCTATGCTTAATATCCCTCCGGCCATTACTGCAGTTTTAGGAACAGCCGTTTCTCTTTTGTTGGGCTTTAGAACCAATGCAGCATATGAAAGATGGTGGGAGGCTAGAAAAATCTGGGGAGCCATAGTAAATGACAGCAGGACCTTTGTAAGACAATTGAAAGGATTTATAGATGTCAATTATTCGGAATATGATCATGTCTTAAGACGACTGGCTCAGCTGCAAATTGCATTTGTCTATGCGCTAAAAAATACGCTAAGACAAACTGATTATCATCAGGAATATGAAATGTACCTATCAAAAGAGGAGCTAAAACTGATAAAAAACCAGAGCAACAAACCAAATGCAATATTGGATCGTCATCAAAAAATTATATCAAAACTTCATGACGAAGATGTTATTAATTCCATTCAATTTGCTAATCTGGATAATACTCTGAAAAATCTTTGCGACTCCATGGGGAAGAGCGAGCGAATAAAGAATACCGTCTTTCCTATTCATTACAGCTCATCTACTCGCCTGGCGATAATCATATATTCATTGCTGTTTCCATTTGGCGTAATACTCCAGGATGCCATTTATATGATACCTTTAACATTTATTGTTGTATTCTTTTTTACTTTGATTGAAAGAATTGCTACGTATTTGCAGGATCCTTTTGATAACAAAAAATCAGACACTCCTCTATCGGCTATCGCCAGAACCATTGAGATCAATTTGTTGGAAATGATTGGTGAGGAGAGTGTACCTAAAAAGCTGGTTTCAGAAAATGGCGTTTTGATGTAAGTCTATTATGCTCCCTGGACTTTTTCATATACCTGCACATGCCATGGGAAAGAGATTTTTTTGTGCACAACTTTGAATCCTTTGGAAATGATAAACCTTTCAATTTCACGCGGTGAGTGAATGTATGTGTGAAAGGGGTTTTTCTTGAAGTAAAAATAAATATTCTCAAATATTGCAGTAATCTTTGAAATTGGCCC
>DAOVVI010000121.1 GCA_030637245.1 Cyclobacteriaceae bacterium | reverse complement strand
GTAGATATCAAAGCAATAGAAACCACAGAAGACCGGGAGAAATTTAGGCTGAAAATGAAAGAAATTGGTGTAGGCGTCTGTGAAGGTAAAACGGCCACATCATTTCTTCAGGGAAAGGAAATTGCACAGGAAATTGGATTTCCGTTAGTTATCAGACCTTCTTTTACCCTTGGTGGATCAGGAGGAGGATTTGTTCATAATGCAGAGGAATTTGAAAAAGCCCTTGACAGCGGGCTTCACACTTCACCAATTCATGAAGTTTTGATTGAGAAAAGTATTCTGGGTTGGAAAGAATATGAGCTTGAACTTTTAAGGGATAACAATGGCAATGTGATCATTATTTGTTCCATTGAGAACTTTGACCCGATGGGCCTTCATACCGGCGATTCAATTACTGTTGCTCCTGCGATGACTTTGGCAGATACTACTTACCAGCATATGCGGGATTTGGCCATTAAAATGATGAACAGCATTGGAAAATTTGCAGGAGGTTGTAATGTACAATTTGCTGTAAATCCGGAGGATGAATCAATTATAGGAATAGAGATCAATCCCCGTGTATCCCGATCATCTGCCCTGGCATCAAAAGCTACGGGTTATCCAATAGCAAAAGTCGCGGCTAAATTAGCGATAGGGTACAATCTTGATGAGCTAAATAATCAGATTACGCAAACAACACCTGCCTATTTCGAACCTGCTCTGGATTATGTGATCGTTAAAATCCCACGATGGAATTTTGATAAATTCAAGGGGTCTGACAGAAGGCTTGGTTTATCCATGAAATCTGTTGGAGAAGTCATGGGTATTGGGCGTAATTTCCAGGAGGCATTACAGAAGGCGTGCCAATCATTAGAAATTAAAAGAAACGGACTGGGTGCCGATGCCAAGGAACTAAGAGATCGTGACCTGATCCTAAAAAGCCTATCAAATCCAAGTTGGAATAGACTATTCCATGTTTATGATGCGTTCAAGTTGGGAATTCCTTTCAAAACCATTCAACAAGCGACAAAAATCGACAAATGGTTTTTGGCCCAGATTGAAGAGTTGATCTGGCTGGAAAGGGAAATTGAAAAATATACCCTGGATACCATTCCTCATGAACTCATGAGAGAAGCCAAAGAAAAGGGATATGCAGACCGGCAAATTGCCCATTTGATTGGGTGCCTTGAAAGCCAGGTACACAAGAAACGTACGGAGATGGGGATTAAAAGGGTGTACAAACTGGTCGATACCTGTGCTGCGGAATTTGAAGCTCAGACGCCTTACTTTTATTCTACTTTTGCCGAAGAAAATGAATCCCCGACTTCCGATAAAAAGAAAATCATTATTCTTGGAAGCGGACCAAACAGGATTGGTCAGGGAATTGAATTTGATTATTGCTGCGTACATGGAGTATTAGCCACAAAAGAATGTGGTTACGAAGCCATCATGATCAACTGCAATCCAGAAACAGTTTCTACTGATCCGGATATAGCAGACAAACTTTATTTTGAGCCAGTATTCTGGGAGCATATTTACGATATCATACTTCATGAAAAGCCAGAAGGCGTTATCGTACAACTTGGAGGTCAAACAGCATTAAAACTTGCTGAGAAACTGGAACGGTATGGAATAAAAATAATTGGCACAGACTTCAAATCCCTTGACCTTGCTGAGGACCGAGGTCATTTTAGCCAATTGTTAAAAGATAATGATATCCCATACCCTGAGTTTGGTACAATTGAAAATGCAGATCATGCATTGGAGATTTCGAAGCAAATTGGATTTCCTTTACTCGTGAGACCATCTTATGTTTTGGGGGGACAGAGTATGAAGATTGTAATCAACGAGGAAGAGCTGGAATCTCATGTGGTGAACATATTAAAAGATATTCCAGGGAATCTGGTCCTTTTAGATCGCTTCCTCGAAGGAGCCTATGAAGCAGAGGCAGATGCAATTTGCGATGGAGAGGATGTGTATATCATAGGGATCATGCAACATATAGAGCCGGCCGGGATTCATTCCGGTGATTCATATGCGGTACTTCCTCCATATAACTTGGGTGATTTTGTTGTTCAACAAATGGTGGCCTATACCAAAAAAATCGCGCTTGCATTGAATACTGTAGGACTGATTAACGTTCAGTTTGCCATAAAAGATGATAAAGTTTATATCATTGAGGCAAACCCACGAGCTTCCAGAACCGTACCTTTCATTAGTAAAGCTTACAATGAGCCTTATGTAAATTACGCTACCAAGGTAATGTTGGGAGAGAAAAAGGTGAAGGATTTTGATTTCAACCCTACAAAAAAGGGTTATGCCATTAAAGAGCCGGTTTTCTCATTCAATAAATTTCCGAATGTAAATAAGGAGCTTGGACCGGAGATGAAGTCAACAGGAGAGTCAATATATTTTATCGATGATCTTTTAGATGATTATTTTATGGATATTTATTCTGAAAGAAATCTGTATTTAAGTCGTTAATTCTTTATGGGAGTATTATTAAAAATTGTATTATTCGGACTGGTTATTTATTACATTTTCAAAACTATTGGAAGTTTTGTATTTAAGATATTAGGAGGTCAACCACAACAACCACCTCGTCAATCAGCGCAACATCGAAGAGAAGGAGAAATTAATATTGACCATATGCCCAAAGATAATAGGCCAAAAAACAGGCCCGGATCAAAGGACGGAGAATACATCGACTACGAAGAAGTAAAATAATGCTTAATCATTTTCTTCAGGCCTCATTCACACCATCTAACCTTTGTTAACACCGTCAACGACATCTAAAAATGCGGACACTTACTTTAGCGTTTGGTCGTAGGGTCACTTCGTTTAACCTAATTCCGGCAAGGACTCACTTATGTGGATAGCCATGTTTTGGCTGTTGCGGCTATCAATTCCAGGGCATCTCCACTGCCATTAGCTTCTCCTTTTTCAAAATCACCCTCAATGTTCCCCATCTGATTAGTGACGTGTGCAAAACAAATCACTGCTTTATGGCTAACCTGAGCAAAAGCATAGAGCGCTGACGCTTCCATTTCTACAGCTAAAATGCCATGTGATTGCGCTTGCTCTATGGCAACGCCTGTCTCCCGAAATGGGGCGTCCGTTGTCCAGGTAGCTCCCTTGTTCACTGAAATGGTTAACCCTGAGAAGGCATCCTCCAGTATTGCCAATAATTCTTTGTTAATGTATGCATAATCAGACGGGGGTAAATAGTGATAACTTGTGCCTTCATCTCTCAAAGCCCGTTCAATCAATACAAAAAAAGGCGTTTTTTGTCTGGGCAAAATTTGGCCGGAAGAAGTAACGCTAATCAACAGTTGACAACCGGAAACAAATAACTCCTCTGCAATTAACACCGCAAATGAAGCTCCTACCGCACAACCAATAATCCCAAACTCAATGCCCTCATATTCAAAGTTGTATAACTTAGTATGATAACATGCCCAATATGGATTAACTTTCGCCCTACAAGAAGCAAGCAAATTGTGGACGATATCCCCGTCGGGATCAAGAATGCAAACAGGGGGTATTTGTCCTTCCGGAATGTTTTTTTGTCGTCTTGCTTCTCGCAATAAGTTTTCTGGCACAAACAATGAAGCATGGTCATACCTTTTATTGCGCATAATAGGAGGTTCAGATTTACTCATTTTTCCTTTATTTATCCGGGGTGAGCGAGAGGTTTTCACCTGACTAAGTTCTACCTAAATTGACGGAATATTATTGTCTTTCACTCATTTATACATTTATAAAACTAATTGATTTATAGTATATTAACAAAATGTTATGCCACTCAGAATTACTCATGAAGAACTCTGAATTTTACACTTATCCGCAAAGTCTCATATCTGGAGACTCTTTGGAAGAGAAAAAATGCGAAAAAATTAACTATGTTTATAAATAAAACAATCATCACAAAGACAAAGGACTATGAGACAAGCTATTATTTTACTCCTGATTATTCTGCTGGGTTGCAATACAAAAAGCCCGGAAACCAAAAATGTTGAAAAGTTATATGATTACGATATCGAGGAAAGAATAAAAGAGTTAGGCATACAGCTGAGTGAACCAACGAAACCGGTGGCCAACTATGTGAATTCAGTTATAACTGGAAATTTAGTTTTTATGGCAGGTAAGGGACCGCGAAGGCCGGATGAAACGATGGTCACGGGAAAAGTTGGCGCTGATCTAACAATAGAGCAAGGTTATGAAGCTGCCAGGTTGACTGCGGTAGAACAACTATCAGCCTTAAAGGCACAGATTGGTGATCTTAATAAAGTCGAAAGGATAGTAAAGGTGCTTGGAATGGTAAATGCCGATCCATCATTTACAAGTCACCCTGCCGTCATAAATGGATTCTCTGACCTAATGGTCAAGGTTTTCGGAGAAAGAGGAAAGCATGCTCGCGCCGCTGTCGGAATGGGATCACTCCCATCGAATATTGCATGTGAAATAGAGATGATCGTACAGATAAGAGAATAACTATTCAATAATTTACTCCAGTCTGTTACTTGTAGAGCCAGCCTACCTGTAAAGCAAAAACTCTGAAATTCTACCTTTATCATGTTGAGTTATGTCTCAAGGTTCCATATCCGGAGACTCTTCTGTGGAGGTGAACATGCGGTCGGTCTTCTCGATACTACGCTTACTATTTAAATTTTTAGTATTTAGTAACTACCTCGGAGTTTCTCATTGAGAACTCTGAGGAGAGAATAAAAAAGGCCAACCCATCCGGGGTCAGCCTTTCTTATATCCGATACAACATTACTATTTCAATGATACTGCATTGGTTTTTAGTTCATACTGCGGCATAGCGTCTTCACGCTTTTTAGCTGCTTTCCTCCATTCCGGCAGCAGCTCTTCAAGGAATTTTTTCTTCTCCTGAATGAGTTTTTCCATATCTAAGCCTATGTAAGCCTGGGCTTTTGCTTTCGTGCTCACATCGGCTAATGGGATTTCATTTTTATGGCCAAGTTCAAATACAACAGATGCTATTTTCAATCTTGCTTCCTGCGCTTTCTGAATAGCAGTGCTGATAATTCTCAAAGTTTCCACTGGGGCATGGAATGCTCCCCCATGGCTGGCAGCAGCATAGTCCCACCTCCATTGTGCATGCCGGATGTCAATAAGCACACCCTTCATTTGAGCATCAGAAGCTCCTAATTTCCAGGCAAACTCAGCTTCCAAATGCGCTTTCACTAGCAAATGTTCTAAATTTCCACGTATCTCCAGTACCCTATCCATATTTGCATATACACTGTTCGTCAGCTCTTCTTCACTTTCCCTGTGACATACCTGGCAGCTATTGGCGATATTATTTAATGGGCTTTGGATCTTATGATCTGTGAACTTTACCCCTCCTTCAGATTTATATGGCATGTGGCAATCAGCACATGATACGCCTCGTCTCGCATGAATTCCTGTTTTGAATACTTCGTATCCGGGATGCTGTGCTTTGATCATCGGTGCTTTACTCAATGAGTGAGTCCAATCACTAAAATTGATATCATCATAGTACTTTTCCATATCTTCAACAGTTAATCCATTATCCCATGGAAAAGTCAGGTATGGTACCCCTTCGAATGGTTTTTTCTTATTAAAGTAATATTCTACATGGCATTGAGCGCAGACCAATGATCTCATTTCCTGGTGGGTTGCCTCGCTGATGTCTTTTCCCTGTCTTTCAAATGCCTCTACAAGGGCAGGTCTTGAAATCTGTAAATCCATGGTTTTTTCATTATGGCAATCAGCACATCCGATCGGATTCACAATTTCTTCACCGTGTCGCGACCATTTTCCCATATAAAATTCCTTCACACCAATATCATTCATCAATCTTGGCACATCCGGGCTTTTACACGTCCAGCAGGTTGCAGGCATTGGCCCATCCTCAGGTCCGG
>DAOVVI010000403.1 GCA_030637245.1 Cyclobacteriaceae bacterium | reverse complement strand
CTTTCAGTCTTTTTATCAATTACTTTCACATCAGTTGTGTTCCCGGTTTTTAAGCTTGCAGTTTTGTCAGGCAAACTGAAACTGAAAAGAACTGTCACTAAAATAGCAAGTATCAAGACAGATACATTTGATGTATATTTAGGTAGTTTCATTTTCATAATTGACTTTTATTTATGTTGTAATCTTCATTTACCTTGTTATATCTTTCAGCACGAAATGACTTCATGTATTCCACCAAGTCATTCAACTGATTTTTGGTCATATCATTGGCGAATCCGTGTTTATCGTGATCATTGAATTTTGTCCAAATCTCCTCCAATGTGGCTGCGCTTCCGTCATGAAGATAAGGCGCCGACTCATATACATTATTGAGATTAGGGGCGTCAAACAAGGTTGGATTATCATTGTCTTTTAGCGTTCCTACATCCGCCATTTCAAGATTGGAATAATTTGGCCCAATGTGGCAGGTAATACAGCGATCCTTTACTGGAATTTCGCGTTCATCATTTGTCATAGTCCGCTCGTAAATGACTTTCCCGCGTTTTTGAGCCTCTGTGAGCTGACCTCCGGGAAGACTATGCAGGTTCGGCGGATGGGTTAGTTCTCTTAAAATGTAAGCGACAAGCGCATCCAGATTTTCAGGAGAAAAAGATTCTGTTCGTGTAACAAACATGGAAAACCGCATACCACACTGCTTGTACACACTTTGATTTGTTCCAATCCATTTATACGGAGCAGTACCATTTAGATCTCTGAGTGTTTGTACGTTGGCCAGGTCTCTTCCGGAACCTGTCAGGTCGTAAGTCAATCCATCTTCATGGCCATCAGGATGGCACGTGTAGCAACTGTATTGCTCATGGAAGGTATGTCCGGCGTTTCTAAATAACTGCCCTCCTTTTCTTGTAGCTGTTATCGTCTTTGGCCCACCTAAATCAATGGTGTTGACGACTTCCATTTTTTCTGTATCGATCATGGAAATGTGATCCGTCATTTGCTCCATGACATATACAAATTTCCCATCAGGAGCAATTGCAAGCCCCCTTGGATTTGATCCCGTTTTAATTCTTTTAATTACATATCGGCTACTCAAACCAAGATGATTGGCAAAATTGCGAAGGTCATCTTCAGTCGCCTCTGATAAAAGCGCCCGGATCTCATCCAAATCAATAACTGAAACAACATCCGCCCCGGCATGGCTTACATATGCAAATTTACCGTTGGGATGCACTACCACATCGTAGGGATCCGCGTAAAATGCATTGGGTTCATCCAGGAGAAATTGTGCCATTTTCCCATCTTTTAAAATAATCCCAATCCCATGATTGATCATCCATCCTCGCTCAATTTGCGCTGAAGGTACCAGGTTCTTTGGCCGGATTAAAGTGACAATTGCCATATCTCCATTCGGAGTAACTGCGACATTTTCCATGATATGTGCAGACGCAAAATTCTTGCGCTTATCTACACGATTATTGTGTGCATTCAAAATTGTAATTTCTGTCTGAGGTTCAGTTCTGAATTTTATGGGTAATGTCCGCTGGCTTGACACAAAAACAAGATCTCCATCGGGAGAAGCGGTTACACCGGTTGGATAATTCCCGCCGTGCAATCGTTTGATTTCCTGTTTTTGCACTACATCAATGACAGAGATATTATTTGAATACGTATTGGCGGCGTATAAAAATTTTCCATCCTGGCTTAAATCCAATCCGGCCGGTCCACCACCTGTAGTGATCGTATCAGTTACTTGCTCACTTTCCAAATCAATAATAAAAATATTATTTGCCCATTGATTACTGACATAGGCTGTTTTCCCATCTTTGGAAATTACTACACTATGTGGTCTTCTACCGACTATAATTTTAGTTTCTACCTTACCCTCCACTGGATCAACTACCAACAATAAATCTGCATCCTGGGCAGTTACATAAAGTTTTGACCCATCCGGACTTGCAGCAGCATTCAGTGGAGACAGGTAATCCTCATTTAATAAATTTGCCAATAATCCATCCCGTTGTGGATAGACGTGACATGAGACACAGCCAATTGGATGCGGCACTCCACCAGTAATGAAGGTCACATGCTCAACCGACCATTTATAAAATGCGCTATAACCTACCGCCAAAATGAAAGCGAAAAAAATTAAGCCATATATCAGTTTTTTATTCATTTTCCTTCTACAATTTATTTAATCATGGCAACCGGCAATTTTTCAATTGCCAAGGGAACGAAATTTTCCGGTGCTATTTCCCGATCTTCATGACAGCCAACGCAACCGCGGCGTTCGTTTGGTCTTACCCACATCCAGGAAGAAGGCTCCCTGACAACCTCTCCTGCTTCATTTAGTGTTTGAAAACGTATCGGCTGATCTGCTCCAATTTCCAGGTAGAATGAGCCGTCTTCTTCTACCGGCGCCTCGCCCAATACCTTATCCACTCCAAGCACTTGTACTTTGGCCGAGGATTCCTCTCCTATATTTATCTCAGATTGATCCGTATCCATGCAAATAAAATATCCCGATTCTCTATCCATATTCACTGTCGAAGGCAGCTTTTTTGGAACAGATCTAGACATGACAATTACAGGCTCTACAAGATGATATTCTGAATTGTTGAAATAAAAAGTTTGAGTACCGGGATTTGATGGATCAATAATGCTCAAGCCAAACGTTTGCTCTGCTGGCTTTTTGACGGATACGATCGCCTGACTTTCGTCCATTGGAAATATGGACAAATAAATACCTTGATTCTCAGCGCTGACCAATTTCCTTGAATTCAATGGCCGGTTAAAATTGATAGAGACCAGTTTGTTGGATTCCATAAAAAACACTCTTCTGTCTTTCGATTCCCAGGCTTTGCTGATGAATTTTGTGGCACTAACTGTCTGATAAAATAATTCCGCTTTTGTTCCATCTGGATGAATGGCCAAAAATTTCAATGAACCGGCATTGGGATACACCTGCCTGCTGCTCACAAGTAGCCTGCCGTCATTCAACATGCTTGCACTTACATCTTCATGGGGTTGAAATGTAATTCTTTGTTCATCACTTCCATCAGGATAACATGAAAACAGTGCATGGTATTTTAATCCCTGCCTGTCCGGTAGGCTGGCTTTTTCTCCATCGATCTGCTTGCTGTATGCTACTTTCCCATCGGGCAACCAAACCGGATCCGTGCAGTTCTGATCTGATTGAGTGATTTGTTGAATCTCAATCTTTTCCAAATCCAGTTGCCAAAT
>DAOVVI010000154.1 GCA_030637245.1 Cyclobacteriaceae bacterium | reverse complement strand
AGCTATGCTAAAAAAGGACAAACCGGCGTCATCAAAGTGATAGATATGGCAAATATCCATTCATGTGCTTTTATTGAAACTGAAGATATGGGCTTACTGGTTAGAGATGGTTTTAAGGTAATAGGAAGATTGGATAATTCTGATTTGAGGGGCTGCAATCTTTTATTGCCCTAAGGGATTCCCTTTAGATTAGACTTATTCAAAACATTACATCAACTTTTTTATTTATTAATTTAGACTATATATTTGTATATCAAGTTATTAATTAAAACAGGTGAAAAATGAAGATTAAAATCGCAATAGTTGCTCTTTTTTTGGCAGGTACGTTCGCATGTACACAGAGAACCTGCCCTACCTATACCAAAGATGACGTAAAGAAAACAGAGAAAACTGAAAAAGAGGTTTAGATTAGCAGTATTTTTTGACGTCGTCACCAGTAATATTTTCACCGCACATAATCACCAATCGCTCCATAACGTTTCTTAGCTCACGAATGTTTCCTGTCCATTCAAAGGATTGAAGGGTTTCAATTGCTTTATCTTCTATTGAACTTTTCTTTGATCCGTATTCATTCGAAATGTCATCGAGAAATTTATTTACAAGAAGAGGGATGTCTTCTTTTCGCTCTTTAAGGGGGGGGACATGAATCAGAATAACACCAATACGATGATATAAATCTTCCCTGAATTTTTTTTGTTGAATCTCTTCTTTCAGGTCTTTATTTGTTGCCGCAACTACCCTTACATTTACTTTTATGTCTTTGTCGCCCCCGACTCTGGTAATTTTATTTTCCTGTAAAGCCCTAAGTACTTTTGACTGAGCAGATAGGCTCATATCACCTATTTCATCCAGAAAAATTGTCCCACCATCGGCTTGCTCAAATTTTCCAATTCGCTGCTTAACAGCCGAAGTGAAAGATCCTTTTTCATGGCCAAACAACTCGCTTTCTATGAGCTCTGATGGAATTGCGGCACAATTTACCTCGACAAATGGATTCTTAGATCTGTTACTCTGCATGTGAAGCCACCTGGCAACCAACTCTTTTCCCGTGCCATTGTCTCCGGTAATCATGACACGGGCTTCAGTAGGAGCAACCTTTGCTATGGTTTCCTTTACATCCAATATTGCTGGTGATTCACCTACAATATCAAAAGTTTTAGAAATTTTCTTTTTGAGAACTTTTGTTTCGGTGACCAGGGAGGATTTATCCAGGGCATTTCTTAGCGTAATTAATAACCGATTGAGATCCGGTGGTTTTTGAATAAAATCATATGCCCCTTTTTTTACAGCATCAACTGCTGTTTCGATAGAACCATGAGCGGAGATCATAATAAACTGCACCTCAGAATTTATTTCCTGTGCTTTGTCCAAAACTTCAATGCCATCCATTTTGGGCATTTTAATGTCGCACAGTGCTATATCATAATTTTTTTTCGATAGTTTTTCTATCCCATCTTGACCATCAACAGCCTCATCCACCTCATATTTTTCATATTCCAGGATTTCTCTAAGTGTTGAACGGATGCTCTTTTCATCATCAATAATTAGTATTTTCGCCATTATATTTGTGTTAAAAATAAATAGTGCAAAAGTGTAAGCCGGATTCTGTACCCCGACATGTCGGGATTCTTATCATTTATCTGGTCCCGATGTCGCCATCGGGATCTATCGATCTACCCATTTTACCTGCCCTGGAGCAGTGAGCGAGCAACCCACTTTCGCATTGAAAAGTAAAATCTATTTGATCTTTCAACCCGTAAGGTTTACCAAGCTACTGTTGTCACCAAAAGTACGGTGAGCTCTTACCTCGCCATTTCACCCTTACCCCGACGGATCGGGGCGGTATATTTTCTGTTGCACTTTCTGTCCCCGACAAGTCGGGGCCTTCCCGTTAGGAAGTACGGCGCTCTTTGTTGTCCGGACTTTCCTCCCCGATTTATCGGAGCGATAAGACCTTTTGCACTATTTATTAAATTGTTTTAGTCTTTATAATTTATAAGTATTTCTTATGGTATCCGATAAAAATTACTTTTCAAAATAAATCATTGAATTTTGTGTCACCCTGCCTACAAAAGGCAGATACCGTGATTTCTAGTTTATTATTATATTCTCAACTATCTCCTGATTGATTCTGGTTTCAAAATAAAAAAACTCAAACAATTTGTCTTACGAAAACTGCGTGAGTTGGTATGAAATATGTTTATATTTAGTTTACATCCAGTCCGGTTAACTTAAGTTCCCATTCGTCAGCCAATTGAGCGACTTCCTTTATAATTTCTTTCAATCCCTCTTCCATTATAGTTTCTAAAAATGTCGAACCTTCAACTTTAATAAAATCATCCACGATCACAAATTTCGCATAACAGGTTTTTGCATTTTCGATTACCAACTGTTTGCAGTCTATATCGTCAGAAAATGGGCATACTTTTGATGAAAATTCAATGCCGGTTTTGTTGAATTTTTCGTTGTATTTTATCACTCCCAGTACGGCCTGGAACCTGTTTTCATCTAATGGAACAATGATTACAGATTTACTCTGATCGTATTCTGAAAATTGGCCGTCGATTTCTTCAGCATACCGCTCCATAAATTCGTTAAAGTTAAATTCCATCTTATTTCGTTAGTTTAGATTTAAAAATAAAAATAGCTCAATTAGATCGCAAAATAATTATAAAAAAAAGTTATTGCAAAAATTGACAGATTGTATCCTGCATTTTGTCAAGTTAGAAATAAATAATGGTTGAACCAAAACCAAATCTTTCTTTATCGGCGTCTTCGAAAAATTTTATTTCTTTCCTGACACTGAGACGCTTATGAATCTCGTTTCTTAATATTCCAGCTCCTACGCCATGGATAATCTTCAGTTTTTCCAAATTCAATAAAAGTGCGTCATCATAAGCTTTTTCAAATTCACTTAATTGATATTCCAGAATCTCATTGTTTTTTAAATTGATTGATAACTCATCTATATGTAAATCAATTGTTTGTTCTTTGGAGTGTATTTTATTTTCTTTGTTGGAATAGGAGTGCTCACTGCTTTCAAACAATTTTTCTTTTAATTTCTCCGGATCAATTTCAACTACTGTCTTCTCTTCGATTTTTACGAGGAAAATTTCCTCATCAATTGACCCTAAAAGTACTTTTTTAGTGAGTTTTTCTTTACTTAAATTGAGGTCAATATTTAGAGGATTTTTCTTTAAACGGACTTGATTTTCATGAAAAATTACCTGGACATTCAGTCTTTTGGAGGAATTGAAAATGCCTGATGTCATCTCGCCGATTTCTACAGATTCATAACCCTTGCAAATTCCATATCCTTTTCCTGTAATAGATCTCTTATCATTTTGACTGATAGAAAACAAAACTACTTCGCTTAGCTGATTGATAAAATAAGCCTGGTATCGGTTTTCATTTTTTTCAGCCAGTCCCAGATACAGTCCAGTGGGAATTTGGTCATTTGATTTTTTATATTGAGGTGGATTTAAAGTCTTTTCTGCCGTTGAAAATACTCCGGATTCATTTTTGTCAATGACCACTACCTCGTTTTTCATCTCAGGAATAATAAAACCGTCTTCAATTTCAACCTCAACAATCTTATCTCCTTTAATGTTGACTATAATGCCTTCTTCAGTTCCTCTCAATAATCTTACCCGATCTCCAATTCTCATTTTTTAAAAATATAACCAGTGAAAATTTACTCCATTTTTATTATTAAACTCCAGGGTTGGTGCAGGGAATTTTATCATATCCGCAACAAATAAAAGTGTCTTTACAGCTTTTTTTCGGCTTTGAATATGTGATAAATCAAAATCTATTCCTACAAAATATTGTCTATAGCTATTATATCCATTAGCTATATTTTCATCTTCGCGGCCGTACACCATTCCTTCTGCTCCATATCCGATGGCGATATTCAGCCACTTAGGGATTTTTCTATTATAATGGCCAAGTGCATAAATGTCAAACGACCACCAGTATGTTTGTCCATTGTAATCTTTTAATAATTCTTCCAAAAAGCCGTTACCTAACACTTCAGGTCTTTTTTTCGCATATTCTGTCCGGTGAAATGAAAATTTTGTTTTTATTTTCTGATTTTTCCATAATAATTCCTGTGAAAGGAAGAATCCTGATCCCAACAGGTTAGCGGCAATATCTCCCCAGGAAAATCCGTATTCAACAGCAAAACCATCCATGATTTCAATCGGGATCATAATTGCCTGGCTCATAACGCTACCCCAGATAGCTGATTTTTTTTCTGACATATTGGTCCATAGAAATAGCTGTTTGCCAATTCTGCTCAATTGATAGGCCGAATAAAAATGGCCGACTTTGTCAACCTGATTCCATTGCGAGTTGTCATTGAAAAAATGAAAGTCAGTCTTGCCCTGTTCCTTATACCAAACTTCATTTAACACAATTAAAGAAGTGCCATAAACAACTCCCGTTCCAATCAGTACTGTGTTTAGACGCTTTTTATTTATTTGGGTAGAATCCGTACCTTCTGCACAATATGCTATAGAACCATAAAATAATAGATGCAAGGAAAATATTAAAGATGCTATTTTGTGCATGATTCGCAAAATTAGGTATATCCTGCTTATTTTGAAACAACTGATTTTACATATGGGTGTTAATGAATATTTCCCATGTGTACCGGTTGGTTTATTTTACATGAGGCTGAATAGTGACGATAATTATAGTGAGTCATATGCTATATTTTTCTTAAAAGAAAGAAGTCCACTTCTTTGGAAACTAAATATTCAGGATGAATTGACAGGTTCTCGCCTCCGTACCTGTGTTTGTAAATCAATTACTTTGTTCATTCAGTGAGCACAGAGACTACATGATGGAAGTGCTGGGTTCTCGACCATGGAATATTACTTGCCACATGTATGTGAATTGTTATTTCACTTAAATTATATACCTCAATCCATTGATGTAGCTGATATTGGCCACTACATATGCAATTACAGCAACTATGATCCCATACATGAAAATGTTGTATGACAATCGCAGGAATCTATATTTTTTACCAAGTACTTTGCCCAGAAAATAAATATCGTCAATCAAGCTTGAATACAAATAATTTGCATCGCTCATCATTTCTAGCATACCCCATTTATAATCATTGCGATTCATACCATGAAAATTACCAAAGAACAGGAGATTCGTATTTTTTTCTTCTATATCTTTCCTTGTGAATTTCCCTTTTGTAACATTAGGCCGTAAAGCCATTATTGCAAAAACTATTGAACCCACATTGATGGTTAAGATCATATAGGTAGGAATGACGAGATGAGGGTGATTATCAAGCGTTTTAATAAGGCCGCTAATGATAATAGATATAATGATGGAGTTGACAGAAATAAGTATATTGGACTTATTGTAAGCCATAGCGCTTAATTGAAGAAGATTTCTCGAAGGCAGGCTAAACATTTTTTCAATTCCCCGGTCAGGTCTTCCCTCTACTTTCTTCAGTTTCTTTTTTAATTCTTTTATTTTATCAGGATCAAGATGAAGATCCTTACTTATTACTT
>DAOVVI010000135.1 GCA_030637245.1 Cyclobacteriaceae bacterium | reverse complement strand
TAAGGGAACTGCCTATCTGTTAAATTATTTTTTGGATAGTTATCCTGAAGAAAAGTTAAACCAAAATAATGAATCCTCACTTGCAAAAATTAGAAAACTTTATGAAAGAGAAAACCTTGAATCCGGCATCAATTTAACCACCCTCGCCGGCGATCCGGCAAATGGTGTTGAAAAATATTCCTTTTTAGAAAATAATGGATCCACCCGGTTATTGGGTTTACTGCCCGGGAGAAACGGGAAAGATGAAGAAATCAATCTTCACATAAATGAATCTGTTCATTTGTATGATATCCGCAATAAGAAATATATGGGGAAAGGGAATGATTTTAAGATCAAGGTCAAAACATCTGTTCCGGAGCTCTTTGGCTTGGTGGAGGGAAAGATAGATCACATAAAAGTGGAGACTCCTTCCAGCTTAAACCCTGGAGAAAAAGTAACATTGGATTTTGAAATAGTTGGAAAGGGAATTTCCAACCTGAAATCAGTTGTTCGAGTTGATGTGTATAATCCTCTAAGAGAAAAAGTTAATTATTATAGTAAAAACTGTGATATAAACAATAGTTCAGGCTCTTATAGCTTCGATATCGCACTTAATGATTTGCCCGGAATGTGGAATATTCGATTGACAGAGGTAATCAGTGGTGTAGCAAAAGAAGTGTCAATCAGTGTTAAATAAATTGTGGATATTAACCTTGCGATCATTGAATGTGATAGCATTCAATTTCTATCAGGATCAAATTCCCCTCCTTGGAGGCCCGCCTGCCGACGAGGCAGGGGTTAGGCCTTGCTTCGCCGTAGCGGCTTCGCGAAGGCAAGGGTGGGTTTTTCTGAAAAGCAGCTTATTTAAAAATCATAAACTAAGGCCGCCATGTTAATAACCCAGTAGAAAAAATCTCAGTTATCTGATTTTTCCACTCGATTTGGAATGATCTCAACTTTGGAAAAAGACCACCCTGACCGGCGAGGAAGGCGCATTTTCATAGCTGAGATCATTGTGGATATTTAGGTAATTGAGCAAGCTTGGAGAAGTTATAGACACAAGCGGAATGATTACGCCAGAGGAGCATATACACAATAATTCGAAAATATCAGATACGATTGATGATGCCCTCTCAGACGATATAAAGAAAAGGATAGTACGTGAGCCAGAAAAAAACAAATAAATTTTTTCTTCCTTTTGTCAGGTTTCCAGTTCCCCCACGACTATTACATCAAAACAATTGGTTTGCTTGTTAGAACAACTGAGAGGCAACTCAATATTCAATGATAATAAAATTTAATTAACGGATAAAATTCAAAAATATGAAAAAGGAAATCGTCAAATGGGGGCTCATACTTATAGTAAGCGGAGGTGTCATTGGAGGCGGAGTTATCTTATACATCTTTAATATGCCTCATCGGGATGTACAAGCTGCTTCTGCAGACTATCAAATGGAAGCCAGGCAACTTGTTAGCGAATACCTGGCCGATGCCGGGGCGGCTAACAATAAATATCTGCAAGAAGAAGGAGACTCCAAAATTATAGCTATTACGGGGATTGTAGCATCCATTGATGAAGACATGAAGCAGCAAAAGGTAGTATTGTTAAAAGACGCCGGTGAAAAAGCAGGTATCAGCTGCACATTTATGGCAAGTACCAATGCTAATGCTGAGAATCTTAGAAAAGGTAATAAAGTAACCATAAAAGGAGTAATCCGGTCAGGAGCAGGGTATGATGAAGACCTTGAGTTATACGAGGACGTGATTATGGAAAAGTGTGACGTACTCCACAATTAAGCAGAACAAATTCAATTATTATAAACTAATTATTAACTAAAAATTTAAAACAATGAAAAAGACATTATTCACATTAGCAGTTGTCGGATTAGTAGCAATAGCAACAGCATTCACTACGGCAGAAAGTAAACTAGTAAGCAAAAATGGGCACATTAATTTTTTCTCGCACACGGCTGTTGAGGATATAAGCGCTGATAATTACAAAGTGGTGAGCACGCTGGATATAGCATCCGGTGAAGTGGTTTTTTCAGTGCCGATGCAAAGCTTTGAGTTTGAAAAGGCTAAAATGCAGCAACATTATAATAGTGAGAAATTCCTGGATACCAAAACATATCCAAAAGCAAAGTTTAAAGGAAACATCACTAACCTGAGTGATATAGATTTTTCAAAGAATGGCACTTACGATGCTGATGTGAGCGGAGAGCTTACTATTCATGGCGTTACAAAGCCGGTAACTGAAAAGGGAACAATTACGGTTAATGGAGATAAAGTACTCGTCGAAACAAAAATGCAAATTACGTTGGCAGATTATGAAATTGCTTTTGAGAAAGGCAAACCTTCTACCAATATTGCCAAAACAATTGATGTAACTGTAAAATCCGAATTTGAGAACGAAAAAATTAATTAAATGTGACGGTTGGAATTGAGCAGTTGTAAAAAGCCCCGCATGTTTATATGAGAACAATAAACGGCGGGGCTTTTCAAATATAGCGGGGATTCAGTAAATATTTCATATAAACTGTCAGGAATATACTAATTCAGCGTCTAACCTATTAAAGAAAAAATAAAAATTAATGACACTTATACAGCATAACATAAAGAAGCTGGAAGAAATTAAAAGCCTTTTACAACAGCTTCCTCAGAATTTATATACTGAACCAAAAGATATATTAAGCGGAGCTACAATCGGGCAGCATTTCAGGCATATTCTTGAGTTCTATATCTGCCTGGAGAAAGGAGTAAAAACAGGGACAGTCAGTTACGATGAAAGAGAGCGAAATATTTTGATCGAAACCAATGTGGAATATGCAGTGATTCGTATAGAAAAGTTAATCCATTTTCTAGCCTTATTAAAAAATGATCACACAATGACATTGAAGGCGAACTACTCGAATGCAATTGAAGAACAAACCATTATTCAAACTTCATTTTACCGAGAATTAGCCTATGCTCTTGATCATACGGTCCATCACCTGGCGATTATAAAAATAGCTTTGTCAGATGAAACAGAGAGAGTGGAAGTGGATAATAATTTTGGGGTAGCCCCTTCAACCATCAGATACCGTGAGCAATGTGCACAGTAAGTTTCATGCCGTTACACAAGGAACGATTTATTCTGACGTCCAACAGGGATGAAAGAGTTGCTCGCCCGACCTTATCTCCGGTAACTGAGGTAATTGGAGATTCGAAAGTAAATTTCCCAAAAGACCTTGAAGCTGGCGGCACCTGGATAGCTGCTGGCGACAATGGAAGAATATGTTGCTTATTGAATGGCGCATATGTGTCACATAAAAGGAAATCAAGCTATTCAAAAAGCAGAGGGAAGTTAACGTTGGAAGCTTTTGAATATCAAAACATCTATGATTTTTTCAATCATATCAATTTGGAAGAGGTGGAACCTTTTACACTTATTGTAATTGAAACGGAAGACGAGACGAAACTGATAGAATTTAGGTGGAATTCTGTTTGCAAACAAGTTCGGGAATTGGATATTGATCGTCCGCATCTCTGGTCGTCTGCAACGCTTTACAATTTTAGGATAAGAGAAAAGCGGGAAGTGTGGTTTAAAGAATGGATATTAAATTCTAATAATATTGATCGTGAAAAAATACTAAGATTTCATTCTTCAAGTCACGGGAGTGATCCTGAAAATGACCTGGTAATGGAAAGAGCTAATGGGCTTAAAACAGTAAGTATAACGCAAGTAGAATTATACCATGATGATCTTAGTATGCATTACCACGACTTGCTGAATAATCACTCAACATTATTGACTCAGGAAATTAAACTGAATAATTATGCATTTCTTAGCTAAAAATAAGCGGCGCAGCTCAAGGTATAGCGGATTTGCCATAGCATTGGCCTGGCCTGAAACCTTATGTAAACAGGCAGGCTCCTGGTATGACTTTCTTCTTTATTATGCAGGAATAAACAAAAGAGGGTATTACAAAGTAGGCCATGCAGCAGTGGTATTGGTAGATGATGAAACTCAAAGTATCAGGTATTTTGATTTTGGCCGGTATCACGCCCCACCCGGACACGGGAGAGTGAGAAGCGCGGAAACTGACCATGATTTAAGTATTGAAATAAAAGCCATCATTTCTGAGAGCAGCACGGAAATTACAAATCTGAATGAAATTTTATCAGAGTTACACACCAATCCATCAACCCATGGATCTGGGGCCATTTATGGCGTGGCGACAAGGATCAATTTTAATGAAGCACTTTCTTTTGCAAAGAAATTGCAGGAAATGGAGTTTATCTCTTACGGCCCGTTTGTTCCAAACGGAACAAATTGTTCCCGTTTTGTAAGCAGCGTAATTCAAGCAGGAAAGCCGGCTCTAATGCAAAGAACGAAGCTGCAATTCCCTCTTACAATTAGTCCAACGCCCTTGTGGAACCTTCGGGCCATTGGAGGTAAGATGTATAGCATTGGTCGTTCATTCATCAAAGCAGAAGACCTGGTGGTAAGACAAGAAACTCAAATATTAGTAGTAACATGATAAAACTACCCAACGTATTAGCGCAGCCAAAACGCCCTTCTCACTTGCCATTAATAGCAAAATGGTTGTCCGGAGAAGGAGCGGGTTCGTGGTTCGTCATTGAAGGAAGAGAAGATAAATCGATATATAAAATCACCCGATTCTCTCCGAAAGGAAAAGTTGAATGTGAAGGGATATTTACTGCAGACAAAAGAGTAAATCTTAAAAAATACTTTGAAATTACCTATCCTGCCCATTGTAAAATAGTGAATATAGTCCAGGATATGGATAGAGTTCGCTTTAAAAAGATAGATCATTAACATCAAAGAATATGAGGCTGGAAAAAGGGAATAAAGCGCCTTTATTTGCGAAGGAGGATTTTCTGGGAAATCAAATTGATCTTTTTCATTTCAAGGGGAAGAAGATTCTGATTTCGTTTTTTAGAGGAGCTTCCTGTCCGTTTTGTAACCTGAGAGTACATGAGTTAATTAAAAACAGCAGAGTTTTTGAAGAAAAGGGATTGGTTATCATTGCGTTTTTCAGCTCTTCAAAAGAAGAAATCAGAAAATATACAGCAAAGCAAAATCCTCCCTTTTCCGTAATTCCGGATCCGGGTTTTAGTATTTATAAAAAATATGAAGCGGAATCCTCTGTTTGGGGGATGTTCAAAGCGATGATGCGGATTGGAGCCATGTTTAAGCTGATGACAGGTGGCTTTTTTAACCTGAAAACCATAACCGATAAACCTACGCTGCCGGCAGATATCCTTATAGATGAAGAGTTGGTAATTCATAAAGCATACTACGGATCAGATTATGGAGACCATATTTCTTTGGGTACTATTCAACAATGGTTGAATAATAAATAACTCATGAACCAGCCATTAAAATACATCCCCGGGAAAAATGAAATACTGAATCTTGATCAGTTCAGGCAGCTCGACTATGAGGCGGTTAAACAAGGGTTGTCCATAAGTTTAATGATGGAGCAGGCAGGGTTCCATTTAGCAAACAGGGCTGTTGCATTAGCCGGGAAAGGCGATTCTTTTCTGGTTGGTGTAGGCCCCGGCAACAATGGTGGAGGCGGTTTGGTTGCCGCAAGGAGATTAAAAGCCTGGGGATACCATGTGTCGTTACACCTGCCTTTTCAAAAAGGCAGTGCTTTGCAGCAACTTCAACAGCAAAGAGCACTTGATTTCGGAGTAGAGGAAAACCCTGATTGGGAATCGGATGTTTTTATTGATGCCTACCTGGGTTTTTCCCAGAAACTGCCGCTTTC
>DAOVVI010000500.1 GCA_030637245.1 Cyclobacteriaceae bacterium | reverse complement strand
AAGGAAAAACATGGTGGTATTATCCTGGAGCAGCTAAAAAAGTTAGGCGCTTCCTGTGACTGGGATCGGACTAAGTTTACCATGGATGACAACCTTTCTGAAAGTGTAATTAAGGTATTTGTTGATTTCTATAAGAAAGGAAAGATCTATCGCGGGGTACGGATGGTAAACTGGGATCCGCAAGCCCAAACCGCTGTTTCAGATGAGGAGGTGATCTATCGCGAAGAGCAGTCAAAGTTATATTACGTTAACTATAAAATTGAAGGGGAAGATGGTTACGTTACCATTGCAACTACAAGGCCTGAAACAATCCTTGGCGATACGGCGGTTTGCGTGAATCCTCATGATGAAAGATTCAGACATTTAAAAGGCAAAAAGGTCATAGTTCCGTTGGTAAACAGGGTAGTACCAATTATTGCTGATGAATATGTGGATATGGAGTTTGGTACAGGATGCCTGAAAATCACTCCTGCTCATGACATCAACGACTATGAAATTGGGATCAGGCATAACCTGGAATCTATTGATATTTTCAATGATGATGGTACAATCAATGAGAATGGAGTGGTTTTCGTTGGCGAAGATCGATTTAAAGCCAGGAAATTGGCAGCCAAAAAGCTTGAGGCGGAAGGCTGCCTTGATAAAGTTGAGGACTATGAGAATAAAGTAGGTTATTCTGAAAGAACAAATGTCGCGATAGAACCTAAGTTGTCCATGCAATGGTTTTTGGAAATGAAGGAGATTTCTAAACCTGCATTGAAAAATGTGATGAATGACATCATTCAGCTGGTGCCGGCCAAGTTTAAAAATACCTATGAACATTGGATGGAAATTCCAAAAGACTGGTGCATTTCAAGACAACTATGGTGGGGGCAACGTATTCCTGCATATTACCTACCAACAAGCAATGAATTTGTGGTGGCTGAAACTTCAGAGGAAGCATTGAATCTCGCAAAAGAAAAAACAGGAAATCAAAATCTTACAATTGATGACCTCAGACAGGATGAAGATGTATTAGATACCTGGTTTTCTTCATGGCTATGGCCCATATCAGTTTTTGATGGTATTCGCTATCCTGATAATGAAGATATAAATTATTACTATCCAACCAGTGTTCTGGTAACCGGGCATGATATTATTTTCTTTTGGGTAGCGCGTATGATTATTTCCGGATATGAGTATAGACGTGAGTATCCATTCAAAGATGTTTACTTTACCGGAATGGTTAGAGACAGCCAACGCCGAAAGATGTCAAAACAATTGGGAAATTCTCCCGATCCATTGGATTTGATCAAAAAATATGGAGCTGATGGTGTCAGAACCGGGATGCTTTTCTCGTCTCCTGCCGGTAACGATTTACTTTTTGATATAAAACTTTGCGAGCAAGGTAGAAATTTTGCCAATAAAATCTGGAATGCGCTTCGACTGGTGAAAGGATGGAAAGCAATGGATAATGTTGCTCCTGAAAATGGTAGTGATGAAGTGGCGATCGAATGGATCGAGGCCAGGGTAAACCAGGCTATTGCTGAAATGGAGGATCATTTTTCCAAATACAGGATTTCAGACGCCCTCATGACACTTTATAAACTTATCTGGAGTGGTTTCTGTAGTTGGTATCTGGAGGCGATCAAGCCGGAGTTTGAACAACCGATTGATTCGGTAACCTATCATAAAACAATTCGTGTTTTTGAGAAACTAATGATAATTGCGCATCCTTTTATGCCATTTATCACAGAAGAAATCTGGCATCAGTTGAAAGAGAAAGAAGAAAAAGATTGTATCATGGTTGCCGAATGGCCCACTGCAGAAAAATTTGATAATACCCTCCTATCTAAAGCAGCATTAGTCTATGAGGCAGTAACCAACATTAGGAATATTCGCCAGCAAAAAGGGATCAGCCCAAAAGAAAAGCTAAAAGCTTATATAAAAGTTGAGAATATCAATGATTATTATCCTGTTACAAAGTTGATTTGGAAACTGGCAAATATATCAGAGTTTAACATCGTATCTGAAAAAGTAGAAAATGCTGCAAGTTTCCATGTTGGCGCTGATGAATGGTTTGTGCCATTGAATCAGGAGATTGATCATGAAAAGGAAATTCAAATAATCACGGAAGAAATTGACTACTTAAAAGGATTCCTGAAATCAGTAGTAAAGAAGCTGGATAATGAAAAGTTTGTGCAAAATGCTCCTGAAAAAGTTGTCGCTATGGAAAAGAAAAAAAAGGAAGATGTAGAAAAGAGAATTGTTGCTCTTGAAGAAAAGCTTGAAAACCTGAAATCAATGATTTGATTTTTAAAGGTTGCCTGGTTCACGGTTCAAAAGGTTCACGGTTTCGGCTTTGGGTCTGAGCTTTGATCATATTCTTTTGGACAATTAATAAATCCTCAAAAAGCCACACGGTTCTTTGAGAAAAATTCCATGCTTCTATTTATTCAATTCTAATAATCTTCACTATAATAATCCTTTAACCCTTGAACCTCTGAACCTCTGAACCCCTGAACCCCTGAACCTAAACGGCAGCAAATTTCCTTATAGTAAATAACTTACTTT
>DAOVVI010000392.1 GCA_030637245.1 Cyclobacteriaceae bacterium | reverse complement strand
CTGAAAAATCAAATGGGGTCATCAAAGTCTGATTGAATTCGTTGTATAAATTGACCGCATATTCATCGCCGCTTTGAATTACTTTTTGCGAATTGGTGATAAAAGCTTTAATCCATTCGATCGGCCTTTTGTTGTGTACATCGGCCAAGGCCGGACCTAATTTTTGCTCGTGGACTTCGTGGCATACCTGGCAGTTGTTTTTAAATAGCATTTCTCCTGCAGATACCAATTCAGCATTTAATTCTGAGACTGATGAGTCGCTGACTGCCTCCTGGGCAAATAGATGGGTATTGATAAAAATTAAAAAAATAGAAGTAAATGCTAAAGCGCATCTTCTAAAATTTAAGTTGGTAGACATAGATATTTATCTTTATTAAGCAACTTTTGCCTTAGGGTCATTTCTCGAAGCGACAAATGTAATATGGAAGATTCTCTTTTCAAACTTGAAATTAAAAGTAAATGGTTAAATACGACATTTTTTTTTGATTTCTGGAAAGGTTTAAAAAGAATGACTTTTATTTTTTAAAATATATCATATTAAAACCTCTCCTAGAGTAGAAAAAAATCAATGAATGAATTTTTCAATTACAGCTTTAAAAATATTTGGTGAACTTTATCGTAGAACAAAAGTATCTTTTTATTAGAATAAAAATCATCATCCAATAGTTCAAATAGTAGATTGAACCAGAATTCTAATGCATAAACCGGGTTCAATTATTGTTTGTCACCAAATCCAAAATTCTTTTGTCGAAAACAAATGGATCAATCTTCTCTTTAATTTTTGTCTGAACATGCCGGGAATGGTAGGGGTTGAGTAGAAGGTTAAACTCTCCGGGAACTACAGCAGATGGCACTTTCATCACATAATCGATCCCATTCAAAATAAAATCCCTACCGATTTGCTGCGTGGCATCTTGAGAGCCCAATTGCAAATTCCAATTTTCCGGAAGTTCATTCGCTTGGTATTCGAGGATAGGTGATGGCGAACCGACTTCGATTTTCGCCAGGCAAATATCTGCAGTTGAAAGCAAGTGATAATTATGAACCAAATATTCTAAACTCGCCAATGCAATACTGCTCGAAGTATAAACCATATTCACCCCTTTGGGATTCCATCGCCCACCGTACAATCCTGCCCCTATTCCGGACAGGTCGTTAATATAGGATTTCTTACTGATCCGATAGACAAACATCAGGCGAGAACACCATATTCTAATCTGCCAATTTCATCAAGGAGGAGCCTTACCCCGAAACTATTTTTTAATAATGTTTTTGGTGCAGCACTACCAAGAGCAATATTTTCCGTGTTCATCCATTGATGAAATGACTCTCCAAAGGCCTCAAGACCTTTTCGATAAACTTCTTCAATTTCCAATACCTTTTCTGTGACTGTAGGATTAAAATCACTCTTCCTTTTGTAGGTATCGATGGATATCGGTATAATACTAATTAATTCTAAAACGGTGAGTCGTGAAAGAATAAGTACCTGTTTTATATAATTCTTTGATATACTTTGTACGGAAAGCTGATAAAATGATCCTGTAGCATAACTAACCGCAGGTTCCTGAAGAATTGCATCCTTATCAAATGAAATTTGCTTATACTCTTTCATATCGAATGGTGTATATCTACAATATATTATACGCAAATATACACTATTTATTTTTGTAAAAAAAAATATTTGCCCGTATTTCACCCTGATATTTGACAAAATATCAAATTAATAAATTTTCATTCATCCAGCTTAAAAGGATAAATAATCTTCCAATCCTCTTTCATATCAATAACTGTCCAGCCTTTTTCATTGGCTTCATCCAATCCTTTATCCAGGCGGCCAATATGAGATTTTCTGTCATAAGCCCACTCACGAATAGAATCGGTATGGTGCACATAGAGCATAAAGCTTTTCAATTTATTTGATTCTGCCCATCGCATCATTTGTAAATCTCCATCTGAATTCCCGGAGGCAAATACTGGTTTGCGCCCGATAAATTTATGTATCCCTTCAGGTTTGCCCTCTTTATCATCAATAAAATCCAATTCCGGTAATCTTTTAATAACAGGATTCCCGTTGTTGTATTCATATTTCGTTTTAATGCTACTCCCTATCACCTGATCTTTAGGTATTTCATAGACCTCTTCTACCCAGGGCCGCATAAATTCTATTCCACCACCGGAGACGATAAAGGTTTTAAAATCATTTTCTTGTAAATATTTGATGAGCTCAAGCATTGGTTGATAAACCAAATCGGTATAAGGTCTGTTAAATCGTGGATGTTTAGCTGTTGCAAGCCACGCTTTTACAATAGCTTCAAATTCATCGGTTGTATTGCCAGCATGTGTTGCCATAACCAATTTTAGAATTCCGTGTTCACCTTGTTTTGCCAGTTCTTCCATGTCGTTTTCCAAAACCGCTTTAAAAGGTTGCTCAGTTTTCCATTCAGGATGCTCAGGAGCCAAGGCCTTTACTCTATCAATCGCAAAAAATAATTGAAAATAGGCAGGTTGTTCACTCCAAAGATTTCCGTCATTGTCGAAAGTGGCAATTCGATCAGAAATAGCTATAAAGTTTTCACTTTCAGCATTCGTTACTTCACTTACATAATTAATGATTGCTGATTTAGTTGCGCCTTCGTTCCAGGAGGGAAGTGGGTCTGATTTTTCCACATTCTCGCTTACCTGATTTAAATTTTCAGAATTTGATGTGCAGGATATAAAAACACTTATTAAGATACCAAGTCCTAAAATATGGATTGTTTTTCTCATATTATTTATTTTAAAAAGACCAGATAGTTAATGCTATCCGGTCTTTATTTGTTTTGAAAGATTGTTTCTTTTTAACGTTCTCCCGGGGATGACAGTTTCTCCATCACCTTATCCAAACTAAAGCTTGCCGCTTTCATTCTTGGTGGGTAATCATTGAATGTCATCAGGAATTCCCCTACAATGTCTTGTGCAGGTACCAAGAGATATATACGGTCAATTAACCAATCTCCATAGGTATTTGATGTAATCTGAGCAAATTCATATGGGTCCCTTCTTAAATTGAATATCAGGGGAATTCGCAAAGGAGTAAATGGATTTTGCCAAACGGAAAACGTTCCGGGATCCCGTTGTTCCATAAAAATTAGCTTCCAGTTATTATAACGCATAGCCGTTAAATCTCCATCGTCAGAAAAATAGAAAATTTCATGACGAGGCCCCTCTTTTTCTTTGCCGATTAAATGAGGCAACATATTATAGCCATCCAAATGAACTTTATAGGTTTTATTTCCAACTTTATAACCCTTTAAAAGCTTTTCTTTAACCTTGTCAT
>DAOVVI010000467.1 GCA_030637245.1 Cyclobacteriaceae bacterium | reverse complement strand
ACCTTCAGAAGCTGAATAAAAAATTGGAGGGCGTATTGATCCGTCGGGAAAAGCGAAAGGTTTTAGATCAGCTACCCAACCTGATGCAGATCAATATTCCTGTAAACCTGTCACCCCTCCAGACTGAATACCACACTTCTTATGCCAGAGGTATTGCTAAGATCATCAGGAAAAAATTCCTTACTCCTTACGACCTTCAGAGATTAATGCTGCTTCTGGCAAATATGCGTATGGTTTGTGATTCTACGTATCTCATCGATGATGAAACCAATGAATCTCCAAAGTTGGATGAATTGAAATACATACTGCTTGAAAAACTGGATATTGCCAACAACGATACTAAAATCATCATTTTTTCAGAGTGGATAAAGGTGCACAAGCTGATTGGCAAAATGCTCCGTGAAAACAATATTGGTTTTGTGGAATTGAATGGCAAGGTACCTGTGAAATTGAGAGGAGAGCTCATTAAAAAATTTGAATCTAATCCGCAATCAAAAATTTTTCTTTCCACGGAAGCAGGAGGATCAGGATTGAATTTACAGATGGCAGATACCCTGATAAATTTTGAATTACCATGGAATCCGGCCAAAAAGAACCAGCGTATTGGCAGAATAGACAGGCTGGGTCAAAAAAGCAATAAACTAACCATTTACAACCTGATAACGAGAGATTCGATAGAGCAGCAAATAGCGGCGGGTTTATTGGTGAAACAAAACCTTTTTGAAGGAGTACTCAACACTTCTTCAAGTACAGACTTTGTGGATTTTTCCCGAAAAGGGCGATCTCAGTTTATTGACCAGCTCGAGGAATTTATTGAAGCAACTGAATTAAAGGAAGCTGCCGGCTATACCGATCCAGATATACCGGAAGTTGAAGATTTTAAAAAACCTGATGAAGAGCAGCAACTTCCACTTGATTTCTCTGAAGATGAAAAGACAGAAGAAACACCTCAGGATATCTCTTCGCCAGATGAAAAACCCGTAGATAAAACTGAAGAACTGGAACATGTGATGAACAGTGGGATGCAGTTTCTTTCAGGGCTTTTCAAAATGTCAACAGGAAAAGACATGGGTTCGGAAAACCAAAAAATAGAAATAAACAAAGAGACCGGTGAAGTTACCATGAAATTCAAATTACCGATTTAGTGTAACCAATTATGTATTATACACTTACAAAATCTCAAAAGAAAATTGCCAGGCGTGTGATGGATAAAGGTTTGGACAATGATTACCAGCGGGGATTAAAAAAAGCTGCTGACATTATCGAAAGGTGGAAAAACGGAGTATTAAATAATAAGGATGCATATATGAAATTGTATGAAAGTATTAATGATACAGATGATATCATTGATGATCGTTACAATGGAAAGGGCGGCTCGCGATGGGTGGAGGTAATGGCTGATCAATTATCAAATGGGGTGATCACGGAAGAAGACATTTCTGAATTTGATGAAGAAGTGCAAAATGTGATCTTGATTTTTGCAGGTAAAAGGGGAATTGATGAATAGTGCTTTTACAAAGCATTTATCAATTGATTACTTTGCATAAAATTAAACCTGCTTAATCCCTACGGCCCTGATCACTGCCGCCTCTCCCTGATGGCGACGACCTTCATTTAACACTACTTTGGTTTCTTCCAGGATTATAAAATCGATATTTGGGAATAAAGCCTTGATTTCATCTTTGCTGTACAACAAATCGAGATTTTTTGGCCCCCCCGATTCTCTTCCTAATTGATTTTTACTAAAGACTTCCATAATCAAATGACCATCCGCTATCAGACAGCTATCGAGTTTATGGAACAACTTTTGGCGCTCTTCACCGGCAAAATGAGCAAAGATGAGGGCAATTGCATCGTATTTTTCAGAAATGTTAAACTTGTTGGCGCTTTGTATTTGATAATCTATTTCCACTTCATATTCTTCTGCTAAGTCGAGCGCTTTTTTCTGACCTTCTTCACTATAGTCAAATGCTGTCACTTTCCATCCTTTTACTGCGGCATAGACCGCATTCCTTCCTTCGCCTTCTGCCGGTAGAAGTAATTTGCCTTTTAGAAGCCTATTTAATTGCTCGGTAAAAAAGAAATTAGGAGCTTTTCCGTATGAATATTCCGATTGACCAAAACGCTCATTCCAAAATTCTTTCATAGATGGTACTTTATTAAACTTGATTTTAAAATTCGCTAAAATGGCACTTTAATACTGATAAATTATTTATACTGTCAGATTGTTTATAAAATATTTCTAGTCATTATAGATAAATATCTGCGGAAGATTCCTTTGCTTTATGTAACCTCTGAACATCCCATTCGAATTGAAAGACATCATTATATTACCTTTTGCATCCAGGCCAATTACGCCTCCTTCACCACCCAATTCAACTAATTTTTCATGAATAACTATATCAGCTGCTTCCTGGATAGATATGCCTTTATATTCCATAAGTGCTGAAATATCGTACGCAACCACCGACCGGATGAAATATTCTCCATGCCCGGTAGCGCTTATTCCACAAGTTTTGTTGTTTGCATACGTGCCTGCCCCAATAATTGGAGAATCTCCAATTCTGCCGTATTTTTTGTTCGTCATCCCCCCGGTAGAAGTTCCGGCCGCAATATTTCCATTTTTGTCCAGAGCAACTGCCCCAACAGTCCCAAATTTGTAATTATGTTCGATGTCATTGATTTTCCTTTGCCCTGTGGATTCTTGATTTTTGGCCTTTTGTAGCTGATTATATCGTCTTTCGGTATAAAAATAACTTGAGTCAACCATGTCAATACCTCTGGATTTAGCAAATGT
>DAOVVI010000474.1 GCA_030637245.1 Cyclobacteriaceae bacterium | reverse complement strand
TTTAGAGTCATAGTATCCTCAAAGTCAACCTGATTTTCCTTAATATATTCATATAAAAATCGCAACCCAAAAAGAAGGATCAGGAATACTCCAAATAAAAATCCTTCCGGTAAACGGTCTTTTTTTCTATTCCAGATTAGCAATAGAAGCACAAATATTACAAAAGAAGAAATAGACTCGTAAAGTTGAGCAGGGTGTCGCGCAATTGCCTTAGTTTTAATTGTGACTATCTGACGACCTTTTGAGTTTTGACTTGTTTCGAACACTATTTGATTTCCCGGCGGCTCGTAAATGTGTAACGATATATACTCGTAATTACTTAAGATTGTCTTAACATTTGTCCTTACGATTTGACTGGCGAGGGCAGGGCTATTAACAGACTTACTAAATACAATTCCGATCTCCACCGGAACATAGCCGTTTTCATCTATTTCCCGATCCTTGTCTTTGTTGACTTTAACTTCATCAATCTGAGACATATTTTCCAATCCATCGATTACATCACGGGCAAATACTACACCGGCGGTTGACCTTGTCGGAATACCGATGATCTCGGCATTAAGAAAATTTCCAAATCGTATTAATGTTCCGGTAATTGCTACGCAGATTACAATTCTATCAAAAACCCATAAAAAACTTTGACCTGTCCTTTTTCTTTTTTTCCAAATAAATTTTCCTTGCAATGGATTTATGTCAACTAAATAATTTACAAACATATATATAGCTATAGTAATCCCTATTGCCGCTCCATGGCTGGCCAGACCACCTTCCCATGTTTTCAATATGCTTATGGGATCTTGAAGATATCTCATCGGTTCATAGAAGATTACATGTCCCAGCCTGGCACCGATTATAGTAAATACAATCATCCATAACGTAATCGAATCTACATCCTTTTGTGGTTTTCCTTCCGTCTTGTAAAAATGATACATTATCTGCTGACTAATGATAAATCCGGCAGCAAAAAGCAAACCGTACCATCTTACTTCAATCCAATCAATGCTGGGAAAAATTTCAGGGTTTGGCGACCAGATGATGTAATTAAAAAGATTCATGTATTTATAAGGTTAAAATTTTCGTGAATATAGGAATAATGACTTTATATATTATCTAATTCGGCTAACTCATCGAAATAACCTGATGACAATATTGGGAATCTACACCATGTTCTCGGATCAACATTAAAATCATCTAAATGAAAAGCCGGGGCAGTTCTTTCTCTTTTCCATTGATTTTTACACCATAGTCCAAAGAATTTTTTAATGTGAAATTTTAACAACTCACTTCCTTCAATTTTTCGCTTGTTCAGGATATGAAATATTTCTACCGGTGAAAGTTTATCTCTGATTGCTAACTTTTCAATTTCCACTATCACAGGATAGGGCATCAAATCATCTTCATCTGTTTGGTTTTTTTCAAGTGGTCTCAGTTCAGCCGTAGGATTCAGACTATTCACGCGCTTTAGACTCTTATAGCCCAGCTTTTTCTCAGCCCATATCAGCCAATTTAAAATAAAGTGCTTATCAACAGCCGCAATTGGAGCGACGCTACCACTGGTATCTCCGTCCATAGTGGCATATCCAACATCCCCTTCACTTCTGTTTGAAGTGACTAAAAGCAATGAGTTTTTAATATTTGCCAGCATCCATATGATTGGTGACCGGGCTCTTGACTGAATATTTTGCATGGCCAAATCATCCTTTTCCCAGGTTAATGTCCGGTTCAATACTTTCTGTATTTTAGCAGAATAAGTATCAACTTCGTCATCGATTTTCCAATGGTCAAATTTAGCACCTATCTCGTTGGCTAGCTCTCTGGCACTTTCCAATGTCTCTTTTGATGAATTAACAGTTCCCTGGTAGGCACAATGCAGGATATGGCCAACTATGTATTTTGGCAGTTCATTTTCATGAAAAGACAAACATGTATCCAATAGGCTACTTAAATGCAATTTGCTCAGGCACGCTTCAAGCCCTATGTCAACGATACTTCGTCGCACCATTTCGGAGACAAGAATAGCGCATGAAGACGAATCGGCGCCACCGGAAAGAGACAAAACAAATCCTTTACTATGGCTTTTTCTCATATAATCAAATAAAGCAAGTGATTCTGCCTGGGTGAAAATTTCATATTTATCTTCCAGTGGAATGGAATATGAGGTAGTTGCCGGTTTAGAATCTGTCGGATCGATATCTATTGAAATGAGATTTACATCTTTAAATGATAATTTGTGATTAAAATGCATCAATTTCCCATGCCCTGCAATCACTATCTCTCCATCATAGATCATTCTTCCGGATTCATTGCCCAATAAGTTGGCATAGATATAATAGCATTTGAACTTTTTAGAGCTTTCAATAACCAGGTTTTCTCTCGTAAATGATTTACCAAAGGCAAAATGACTTGCGCTGGGATTTAGAATTAATTGTATATTTTTATCAATTAACCGACAAGCAGGTCTGTCAGGTCGCCATGCGTCTTCGCAAATCTCAAATCCTGTATGAACTCCATATAAATCATAGGTCAAGTCTCCAAAAGGCACCTTTTCTTCATCAATTTGGTAGTCAACGACTTCCCCTGCTTTCCAGGGAGTAAACCATCGTGGTTCGTAATGTACGCCTTCATTGGCGAGGAATTGTTTTGCTGTAATACCAATGATCTTTTCATTTTTTAATACGGCAATACAGTTAAACGTTTTTCCTTCAATGCGAATAGGTAATCCGATAGTAACGGCAATATCCCTGGTCAA
>DAOVVI010000386.1 GCA_030637245.1 Cyclobacteriaceae bacterium | reverse complement strand
GAAATTTGAAAATAAGCGGTCTCCGAAAAGGTGATTCCATCGTATGGTAGCTGTTTTATTTCCCCATGAAAATCCCTGGTTTTTATCGAATAAAAATTTATCTCTTCCCAAATAGCCTGATAGAAAAACAGTGTTGTTTTGATTGAATTTGTAGTTTGTTTTAAAAGTCAAATCGTAAAAATTCAATACAGCTCCATCATTTAAAACATCAGTAAATGGTCTTGCTAGAACGTCAATATATGATCTTCGTCCAGCCAATATGAATGATCCCTTATCTTTTATCGTTGGTCCTTCCACAGCCAGGCGGCTAAAGATTGTCCCAACTCCACCCTGAACACCAAACTTTTTTGCATTCCCATCCTTCATCCGGATATCAAGAATAGAAGCAATTCTCCCCCCATACCTGGCAGGAATACTCCCTTTATATAACTTGACGTCCTTCACAGCATCCGGATTAAAAACCGAGAAAAATCCAAGTAAATGAGATGAATTGTAAACCGGCGCTTCGTCCAGTAAAACCAGGTTCTGACCAACGCTTCCTCCGCGCACATTGAAGCCTGAAGCTCCCTCGCCAACTGAACTTACTCCCGGAAGTAACTGAATACTTTTTATCACATCCACTTCTCCAAGAAATGCCGGCACCTTGCGAATGGTCTTGATATCCAATTCGACCGTGCCCATTTCGGTACTGGTCACATTTTTATCTTCTGGAGTTCCTTTAATTATGATTTCTTCGAGATGAACATCCTCACTGGATAATTCTATATTTAATTGCTCATCTTTGGCGAGGTTAATTTTCTTTTTTTGACTTATATATCCTATATATCGATATTCCAGTGTATAATTTCCTATAGGCAAGGTTAATGAATAAAATCCATACACATTGGTTTGAACGCCGGCAGTCAGTTCTTCGACGTAAATGGTGCTTCCAATGAGGGCTTCTCCCGTAGAACCATCATTTATATATCCGCTTATTGTAAATTTTTCTTGCGCCATGACTCCTGATGTAAGCAGAATGAACAGCAGAAAAAAATTAAAAGAATTTTTGAAAAGGATGATTTTAGTGTGACAATTCATTGAAACAGTTGGCCGTAAGGTTAAAAATTGTTATTCAAATGTACGACTATCTTAAATTAAGTTGACCAAGATTTTGTTTGGCGGATATAATTATTTTTTAACGGCAAATATGTGGATTTTAAGTGACACTACAATTTTGGATCAGAAATCCGGAGTTGGAAGTGTCACGGTCTTTAGAATTAAACTTCCGCTCTCAGCTTCTGACTTCAAATTTTATATCTTATTTTTGCGGCCATCTCAACTGAATTTAAAATTACATTTTTGATATGAACGTAGATTCGATGCGGAAGATTGACAGGCGGGTAGGCATCCCACTCTGTTATTTGATGAGTATTATAATTTGGGTTTCTACCAAAATCAGGTTTATAAAGAAAAAAAGTCCTGATCTTTCCAGGGCATTGTTCATCGAACTTTCAGAAATGGGCAGCGCTATCATAGTTGATCCTGCAATGAGGCGGCTGAGGAAAGACGGAGGCACAGAACTGTTTTTTGCCATTTTTGAAGACAATTATAAAAGTCTTGAAATTCTACAAACTGTACCAGAACAAAATGTTTTCAAAATGCGGTCAAGCGGATTGGTTGTACTCGCAATTGATGTTATCAAATTTATGTTTTGGTGCCGTAAGAAAAAGATCAACACCGTAATTGACCTCGAGTTATTTTCAAGATTTACAGCCTTACTTTGTGCATTGAGTGGAGCTAGATCAAGAATAGGCTATGCTTCCCATCATGACGAGGGATTGTATCGTGGCAACCTGATTAATTTCCCTGTTCGTTATAATTCTCATGTGCATGTTTCTGTCAACTTCATGTCGCTGGTTAATACAACTTTGGGGATGCATGACAATCCTTATGCCACCACTGCCGTGAAGCCAGAAGATTTGATATTAACCAAAGCAGAAATTAATGAAGCAGAGGTTGATGAAGTGAAAAGAAAAATCAAGGAACTTTATCCAATATGGAAAGGGGAAAAGCTTGTTCTTTTAAATGTAAATGCCTCTGATTTGCTGCCACAACGAAGGTGGATGCCTGAAAATTTTGCAGTCGTTGCAAGGCATTTACTGGCCGAATTTGATGATGTGTTACTTGTCGGAACCGGTGCGCCTAAAGAAAGAGAATATGTTCAGAATGTCGTGGACATGGTGGATGATGTGAGATTCGTAAATTCTGCCGGAGTATTCAAGTTTGAAGAATTGGTATCCTTGTATAGCATATCCGAACTGATGTTGACGAATGATTCGGGCCCTGCCCATTTTGCTTCTGTAACAGCCCTAAAGGTGTTTGTGATATTCGGACCGGAAACCCCGGATTTGTATTTGCCGTTAGGCAATGCCGAGCCTTTTTTCCTGGGATTGCCTTGTTCGCCATGTGTGAGTGCATTCAATCACCGAAAAACTTCCTGTACTACCAGGCCATGCATCACCGGCATTTCCCCGGATTGGATAAAAGGGAGGTTAGTGGAATATTTGAAAGAGGGGAAATAAAAACTTAAACTGTTTTGGCTGATAAGATTAAAGCTTTGAAAACATGGCCTTGCTAATCAGTACTCGTGTTGATTTTCAATAAATACTTTGTTTCAATTTCCTTATCCCTGGTTTTTTTATTTAAGAAGGTTCCATTGAGTGTGGTAATTCTGAAGTCCGGGAATGAATGGATTTCCTCAAATTCTAGCTCCATGGTCTTTATTCGATCCACACCTTCCTGATTTGTAAAAACATATTTGCTTTTAAGATCTTCTTTGTTCACCAATTCAGGATCGAAAGCAGGCACAATTCTATTTTGCAATACACTTATCATTTCTTCCCTCAATCCAAGACTCACAAGTTTATTTTCCTCTAATCCATGATCTTTCATATAAAATGCAACCTCGCTTTCCGATTGGTATTTGAGCAGTTGTGGATAAAAACTTCTGTTGATGTAGTAATTGACAATCAAAACAGTAATGGCAGGAACGAATATGATCTTTTTGAGCTTTTGATCCTTTAAACTAAGTAAAAGCACGATAATCCCAATTCCAGCTAAAAATACAAGATAAATGTCCGTATCGGGATTTTGATTTGAAAACACAAAATGAATAAGAACGATCCCCAGGATTAATAGCGCACTTGACCAAACATGAATATGATAAAACGCGTTGAGGAATTTCCTGTTTCTGGCAAAGCTTAATAGCGCATCAGCCGCTAGAATTGATAAAAGCGGGAATAGTGCATTTAGATAGTGTGGAAGTTGAAAACTCGATAGAATAAATACAATGAAGAGAAATAT
>DAOVVI010000485.1 GCA_030637245.1 Cyclobacteriaceae bacterium | reverse complement strand
GAATTGAAAAAAATAAAGGCAAGAGACAACATTGTGTACCTTTATGCAACGATTAGGGACCATGGCTGTTGGTCCGGAATAAAACAACCTTACCTCAGCGAATTGCCAGGCTATCAGGTAACCGGCCATAAAATAAACCAGGGGCCAGATAATCACAGAAAGTAAAATGACCCACTTCAGCATAGACGCTAAATTTATTTTAACTTTTCCATTCTTGTATTCCTTTATAGGGCTGAAATTCCCAGTGAGCCAGGTGGCCATAATTGCAAATAATAATGTCATTATGGCTCCGCCTGTTACAATTGCCCAAATACCTTTAATCGGAAAATCAAGACTATCATTGAACCATAAAGTTTCAATTTGAGACATAAAATATTGGATTCCGAAAGTGACAAGGAATAAGACGCCAACCAGCTTCCAACCTTTGATTCGTGAGTTATAGATAAAATACAAAATAACCGCTGTGTTCAGTGCGCAAGTTAGAAAGAGCATAAGCTCTGCATTACTGTTAGAGTCAACTGACATCTCCATGAGACTACTGGGAAATATCGCATTACCAATGAATAATCCAATGATCCAAAAGATCATCATTAGTAAACTTAACCCAAACCAAACAAATGCTCTTTTTATGATTTTTTTCATAACCTTTTAAATATTATAAGCAGTTATTTATTTTCTTATAAAATTCATGAGAGAAATTTATTTGTGGAAAAAAAGTATGCAGAGTCGTTGTTTATTTATGCTGGGTCGTTATATAGCCATTTCTACGATATGATTTATTAATACAGTGCTAGCACGAATTTAATGAGGAATGGATTAATGATGGAATGATATAATGAGTTAATGCGATAATGATTCGCTTTTCGATTTATTTTAGCATTCAAGCATTATATCATTATTTTCATGCGTTTCCACAAAAACATCAATAGAACCATTAATACTAAGTCATATAGAAATAATTTCTTCCTATTTTTGCACCCGAAATAAAAAAGGAATTGAGCTATGGCAAATATTGTCGCGATTGTAGGAAGGCCAAATGTTGGGAAATCGACACTTTTTAACAGATTGGTTGAGCGGAGAGAAGCAATTATGGATGATGAGAGTGGCGTCACGCGCGACAGACATTACGGTTTTGCAGAGTGGATTGGAAAAGGATTTACGGCCATAGATACAGGAGGATATGTTCATGGATCTGAGGATGTTTTTGAGGAAGCTATCCGTAACCAGGTCATGCACGCGCTTAAGGAAGCAACTGTGATCATTTTCATGGGTGATTGCAATGACGGTCTGACTGATCTTGATAAAGACTTTGCGAATGTGGTGAGGACGGTAAACAAACCTGTAGTGGTGGTTGGAAATAAAGCCGACACCACTGAGAAAATGCAGAATGCAGTTGAGTTTTATGGATTGGGATTTGGTGAAGTATATCCGATTTCTTCCGCGACGGGTTCAGGGACTGGTGAGCTATTAGATGAAGTAGTCAGGCATTTTCATGATGATGACGAAAATCAGGAAGAAGATTTGCCCAAGATTGCCATAATGGGCAGGCCAAATGTGGGCAAATCCTCTTTTGTAAATGTGCTTATTGGAGAGGAGCGAAGTATAGTTACTGAAATTGCCGGAACTACCAGGGATTCTATCAATACCAGGTATAAAATGTTTGGTAAAGACTTCCTGTTGATCGATACCGCCGGCGTGCGTAAAAAAGCCAAAGTGAAAGAGGATATTGAGTTTTATTCGGTTATTCGATCTATTCGATCCCTCCAAAACAGCGATATTTCCATAGTGATGATCGATGCTCAAAATAGTCTTGAATCCCAGGACATTAACCTGATCAACCTGGCCATAAAATATCGCAAAGGGATTGTGCTGATGGTGAATAAATGGGACCTGATTGAAAAGGATCAGAATACAGCAGATAAATTCAGAAAGGATATCGAAGAGCGGTTGGGAACTTCAAGTTATATTCCAATTATTTTTACATCCGTAATAACCAAACAAAGAGTATTTAAGGCGATAGAAACCGCAATAAATGTCTATCAGGACAGAAGCAGGAAAGTACCTACTTCAGAGCTGAACAACATCCTGCTAAAGGAAATCGATCGATTTAAACCTCCAGCTTATAAAGGAAAGCATGTGAAGATAAAATACATCACACAGTTACCTACAAAGACTCCGACTTTTGCTTTCTTTTGCAACTTCCCCAAATATGTTAAAAATCCATATGTAAGATACCTTGAAAACAGGATCAGGGAAAATTTCGGATTCAGTGGAGTGCCGATTAAACTTGTTTTCAAAGAGAAATAGTAAATGGAGTCTGCAAAGAAAAAGTTATATCAGATTCTGCAAAATCAAGTGCCGGAAAATGCAGTCCACTATTGTCTGGATTTATGGGAAACTATACCATTTAATTTTAAAGTTACCCGGAAAAGAAACAGCAAACTGGGTGACTACCGGTTTGATCAAAGGAATGGCTTACATTCCATAAGTGTCAACTTTGATTTGAATCAATATTCCTTTCTGATCACGTATATTCATGAATTAGCCCATCTCCTTACTACTGAACGCTTTGGTCGAAAATCCCAGCCTCATGGGAAAGAATGGAAATCTAATTTCAGGGAATTGATGGAGCCGG
>DAOVVI010000139.1 GCA_030637245.1 Cyclobacteriaceae bacterium | reverse complement strand
GATAAATTGTTTTTTCTAAACAGTAATTATTCCATATACGAACTTTGGTTGGGCAAGTCATTCATACTGATTGCTGACAATTATCTGGCTATGGGAGAGGATTTCCAGGCAAAGGCCACATTACAATCAGTTATTGACAATTCACCCATTGAAGAAATTGTTGACCAGGCTCAATTAAAGATACTTACACTTGATGAAAAAGCAGAGGAAATGGAAAATATAGAATTGGATACGTTAGAAGTTGAAGATATTGAAAACAGGTAAATTCATGAGCATCTTATTTAGAACTGGATTTTTATTTATATTTCTATTGATCGGAATTATACCTGTTATTGCCCAGGAGGAAGATTTTATCAAAGATGAAGGAGAAATTGTTGAGGGCGAGTTCCTTATTAATAAAGAACTGGAAATTACTTTACCTTCCGCTCAACGGATATTTAAAAAAGTACAACCTGATGAGATAAATGCAAAAGAAACCGAGCCGCTTCAATATACTTTTAAAGACTATACACCTCAACTCAGTGATATCAGGACAAGATTGCGCGTACTTAAACTTAAGGATGAAAGATTAACTTCAAAGCCGGGAAGTTACCTGAAATTAGGATTTGGGAATTATCTGACGCCCTATATCGAAGCTGCCCTCAACAGTGGAGTAAACAGAAATGGGAATTATGGAATTAATCTACGTCATCTTTCATCAGTAAATGGCCCGGTGGATAAGGACAATTCAGGAGATAGCCACAGCAGTATCAATTTATTTGGAAAGTACATTGGGAGCAAAGCCAGTATTGGCGGTGACCTGGGATATAATCGGGATGGATATCATTTTTACGGGTACGATACCGGGTCGGAAGTCAGCAAAGACACAATTGTACAGACTTTTAATGATGTCAATTTGGGATTTAAAATTAAAAGCAGTGACGCAGACGCTCCAATTCAATATACCATTTTTGGCAGAGTTCACAATATATCAGACAATTTTGATGCGAGCGAATTAGGATTCAAAACAGGGCTTCATGGCAAATATGTGATCAATGAAAATATGCATGCAAAGCTGGGGCTGGACTTTTTCATAGCTTCTTATAAAAATCCCGAAATGATCAACCGCTCTTTGGTCAGGGTATATCCTGCATTTGTGTATAGCAATAATGGATTTACTCTTGATGTTGGAATGAAGGTTGTTAATCATAATGATACGCTCAATAATAAAAATAAAACGCAAGTATTTCCGGCTTTAAAGGTTGCTTATGAGCTAAGCGATAACATTACAGCATACGGAACACTTGATGGAGATGTAGAGGAAGTCACGTTCAAAAATATAGTTTACGAAAATCCTTTTGTCAATAGCAATCTGCCTATTACCCATACCAATAAAAATTTGGATATTTTTCTCGGGGTGAAAGGTAGCCTTATCCAATACCTTGCTTTTGATGTTGGTATTCGGTCTGCAATTTTCAAGAACATGTATTTTTATGCAAATGATCCTCTTGAGTTTAATAAGTTTAATTTATTGTATGACAGGGGGAATACTTCTTTATTCCAGGGAATTGTATCATTAGCATATTTCAAAAACAAAACTTTAGGCACTACGCTTTCAGCAAAGTTTAATGCTTACAATACGGATGACTTGGATAAAGCATGGCACAAACCAAAATTTGAATTTGACTATTCATTCTGTTACAATTTCTATGACAAAGTAAAGCTGTCTGCAGACTTATTTGTATTAACAGGAATCGAAACAATTGATGTTAGAGAAACAGTACCGGTGAGCAACACATTGGATGGAGCAATAGACCTGAATGTTAAAGTAGATTATATTTTATCAGATAAATACAGCGCTTTCGTTAGCGTGAATAATCTATTAAATAACAATTACCAATTATACAATAGATATCCTGTTAGAGGATTGTTGGCAATTGTTGGTCTTTCAATCAGTTTTTAGGGTGGATATTGAAAATTTACGAAAAGAATGATACTTTCATTGAAAAGATGGTTAAAACAAATAGGTAATTGCTTTGAACCTGCAATATTTTTATCATACATTTACTAATTATTAATGTTAAAAACTGTATTACCAAAATTATTATTACATGGAAGGTAAGGAGCTATATAATAACGAAGACGAAGAATTGGATCCGAAATCTAAAAAAGAACAGGAGGACGCCGACGATTTTGGTTTACCCGAAATTGAAGATTCAGATGATAAATCCGAAGATTTGGGAGATCCCTATTCCAAAATTCAGGAGGATAATATAGAAGAAAAAGATTATTCTTATTCTGATTCTTCAGACGATTATACTTCAAGTACGGACTCGTCTGATTCTGAATATGATTATGACAGTGAAGTTGATGAGGCTGATTCTTCGGAATATGGACAATCTTTAGAAGAAAAATATGGACAAAAGAAAAATCCGGTTGGATGGATCATTTTTGGTGTATTCGTTCTCATTGCCATAATTCTGGGAGTTGTATGGTTCTTGAACAAAGAACCTGAACCTGAACAAGAAAGCCTGCCGCCACCCGTCATGGAACAGCCTGTCCAGGAAACAGAGCCTGAAGTAATAGAAGAAGAACCCGAACCAGAGCCGGTAAGTCAGCCTGGTGTATATGAACTAAATGAGCCCACTGGGCGTTACCATGTTATTGTTGCTAGTTCCATTGATGTAGATCTGATACGTGACTATGGTAATAAATTGGCAAAACAGGGCATGACATGCAATATAATAGCGCCTAGAGGTAGTAAGAATTTTCACAGGTTATCCGTTGCCGATTATGTTTCACTTAATGATGCTACTGTTAAATCTGAGCAACTGAAGAACGATCTTGGAGAAGATGTTTGGGTAATTCGATATTAATAGATGGAGATACTGCAGATTACGACTTCACCGGCTGACACACTTACTGTAGCTGCCGGTCAGGACTCAATGGCTTTAATTAGCCTAATTATTCAAGGGGGTTATATGATGATCCCCATTTTTATTTTATCTATTGTCGCAGTTTATGTGTACGTAGAGCGCATCAGGACCATAGGGAGGGCGGCTAAAACCCCGATTGGTTTTATGGATAATATAAAAAAACTTGTTTCAGACGGGGACTTAAGTGGGGCAAAACTAATTTGTACTCAGATGGAAACGCCAATTGCAAAAATGATTGGCAAAGGATTGAGTCGAATAGGAAGTCCGCTTAAAAATATTGAAGTTTCAATTGAAAATGCCGGAAGAATCGAGATTTATCAGCTTGAAAAAAATCTGTCTCTCCTGGCAACTATTTCCGGCGCAGCTCCCATGATTGGTTTTCTTGGAACAGTTACAGGTATGATACGAGCGTTTATGTCTATTGCACAAGAAGAAGGAGCCGTAAGCCCTAAGCTTTTGTCTGCCGGAATTTATGAGGCGATGTTAACGACTGCTGCTGGTTTGTTTGTTGGTATTGTCGCTTATTTAGGCTATAACTACCTGGTTACAAGAGTGCAGAAGGTGGTACATAATATGGAATATACGTCTATAGACTTTATTGATTTATTACAAGAACCACGCTAATTCATGGCCTTGCAAAGTAAACTAAAAGTCAGTTCTACATTTAGCATGTCGTCAATGACAGATATAATTTTTCTATTGTTGATTTTTTTTATGCTGACTTCTACCTTTATCACACCTTCTGGTTTGCCGGTAAATTTGCCTTCAAGTAAAAGTTCAAATATTATCATGCAACGCGTAAGTGTGACGATAACTCCGGACAGGAGGTTTTATATCAACGCCCAGAGAGTAACCAGGGATTTGATTGAAATAGAGTTAGCAAAGGCCTTACAAGGTAAAGAAGGTGTAGTTGTGCTCCACATTGATAAAAGCGTGCCTGTAGAATATCTTGTGGATGTGGCAAGTATTGCAACTTCATTAAAGGCCAAAGTATCAATTGCTACTAAGCCAACAAAATAAATGTTCCTCAATCAGGAAAATAAAGACAAACAAATAGGCTGGTTAGTTTCATTTTCTATCCATGCCGCAATTGCATTGCTTTTTTTCTTTATCATGGCTTGGCAAGCCCCAGATCCCCCATTACCAGAGTACGGAATAGAGCTTAATTTTGGTTTGGAACAAGCCGGTTCCGGATTTGAGCAGCCAACTGTAACGCCTACTCCGCCGATAGTAGAAGAAGAAGGCGAGCCGGAAGAACAAATTGTTGAAGAACAAGAGCAAGTAATTGAAGAACAGCAAGAACCTGAGCCGGTCGAAGAAACAGCAGTAGAAGAATTGCCCGATAGCCAACAGGAGGATAGTCCGGTAGAAACTCAACCCTCTGAAGAACAAGTTCCGGTAGATCCTGTAGAGGAGGCTTTTGTTGAGGAGGTAAAACCTGTTTCTGAACCGGTGATTGAAGAGCCTAAAGAAGAGCCAAAAATTGAAGAGAAAGTAGTTGATTCTAATGCATTATATCCGGGAGCATCCAGCCAGGGGAGCAAAGAAAATGAAGCGGGAGATGCCGGGGATCCGGAAGGAACAGTAGATTCCAGGGCGCTTTATGGGAAAAGTGGCGGTGGAGGCGGAGGGCCAAGCCTTGATCTGGCCGGTTGGAAATGGGATTATACGCCAAATCCAAATGACAAATCTAAGGAAAACGGGCGTATTGTTTTTGAAATAAAAGTTGATGACAATGGAGAAGTAATTGGCGTACGAACCCTGGAAAAAACAGTAAGCCCTACAGTAGAGCAATTGTACCGCCGTGAGGTAGAAAAGTTAACCTTCAGCCCAATATCAGGCAATGCCATCATTGCCCCGATTTCTACAGGTAAAATAACCTTTATCATCAGGTCAAAGTAAGCTCATTTCATGGATTTTAAGGATACATTGGAATATATGTACACACTACTGCCAATGTATCAACGTGTTGGAAAGATTGCTTTTAAAAAGGATTTGACAAATACCATTAAGTTGTGTGAAATCCTTGGAAATCCACAACACAAATTCAAATCAATTCATATAGCAGGCACAAATGGAAAAGGCAGCAGCGCTCACATGATTGCTTCTGTATTGCAATCAGCAGGATATAAAACCGGGCTTTATACATCACCTCATCTAAAAAGTTTTACTGAGCGAATAAAAATAGACGGAAGAGAGGTTGAAGAACAATTTGTTTGTGACTTCATAGATGGTATTAAAAGTGAAATCGAGGAGATCCAGCCATCCTTTTTTGAAATTACCGTTGCCATGGCTTTTAAGTATTTTTTAATGCAGCAGGTTGATGTAGCAGTAATAGAAGTTGGTTTGGGAGGACGCCTTGATTCAACCAATGTGGTCACACCAATAGTTTCATTGATCACAAGTATAGGTCTCGATCATACCGATATGCTGGGTGAAACACTTCCTGAAATTGCATTTGAAAAAGCAGGGATCATAAAGGAAGACGTACCTGTGGTAATCAGTGAATCTCAGCATGAGATTACAAAGGTTTTTAAGCGTAAGGCGCATGAATTGAATGCGCCACTTTTTTTTGCAGATCAGGAATATGATGTTTCCGTCAGCAAAAACTCATCTATTGATTTTGAGTTTATTGCAAAATCAAGTACAAATACAATTACAGCTAAGACTGACCTGGCCGGTGAGTATCAAATTAAAAATATACCGGGAGTCATGAAAGTATTGGATTTAATGAATCTTCAAGGATTCCATATCTCCGACGATCATATCCACAATG
>DAOVVI010000167.1 GCA_030637245.1 Cyclobacteriaceae bacterium | reverse complement strand
TTCCTTAATTGCTGCTCGCAATGTTTCAGGGATCCTTTGGTCAAGAGATTAATTACCTTACCCCCTGCTTTTTCAATCCACTTGAGCGACTCATTCCCATCAACAAATCCCAAAACCTCTACCTGCTCCAATAATCCATGCTCTTTGGCCCAATTAAAAATACCCTGTGCTCCTTTAAATTCCCCTTCCGACACACGCGCAGAAGCCACTTCAATTCGATCAATTTTCAGATCTTCCAATAAGAGCTTAGCGATATTGAGTTTTTCTGTTTCTGTAAATGATACTCCGGAAGTTTGCTCTCCATCCCGAAGCGTAGTGTCCATTATAGTTATTTTCATTTTATTGGGGAATTTTAATCTCTACTTTGCTCAAATTGCTCAATTACGTCTTTCAAACCCAACAAATAATCAATATCGTCATATCCGTTGAGCAGACACTCTTTTTTATATGAATTGATTTCAAAGCCCTCTTTTTCTCCGGCAGTCAAAAGGGTGATTTCCTGGTTTATAAGATCAACTTTCAATTTTGTCGCAGGATCCTTTTCAATAGCTTCAAATATTCCGGATAAAAACTCCTCCGAAATCTGAACCGGTAACAGGCCGCTATTCAGGGCATTGTTTTTAAAAATATCAGCAAAAAAGCTTGAAACAACTACTTTAAAACCATAGTCATGAATCGCCCAGGCAGCATGCTCACGACTGGATCCACTGCCAAAGTTTTTTGCAGCTACTAAAATGCTACCGGAATATACATTTTGGTTTAGCACAAAATCCGGTTTCGGTTGATCACTTTTATCGAATCTCCAATCTCTAAATAAGTTTTCGCCAAATCCTTCTCGTGTAGTTGCCTTAAGGAATCTAGCAGGTATAATTTGATCGGTATCCACATTCTCGATGGGTAATGGTACCACTGATGATTCTATTGTTAAAAATTTATCTATTGCCATGATATTCTGTTCTTTTAAACGATTATAATAAGGTTCTGGGATCGACAATCTTTCCGGATACAGCAACTGCCGCAGCAGTCAAAGGGCTCGCAAGCATCGTTCTGGATCCAGGGCCTTGTCTCCCTTCAAAGTTACGGTTTGAAGTAGAAACGGATATTTTCCCTTCTGGAATTTTATCATCATTCATCGCCAGGCAAGCTGAGCAACCCGGCTGTCTCAATTTAAAGCCTGCCTCTTCCAGAATTTTTGTTATACCCTCTTCATTAGCCTGTTTTTCAATCTGCTTTGACCCCGGAACAATCCATGCCGTGACATTATCGGCTTTTTTGCGACCTTTTACAAAAGCAGCAACCTCTCTTAAATCTTCAATTCTTCCATTGGTACAACTGCCAACAAATACATAGTCAATTTCTTTTCCTACAATTGAATCTCCTGCCTTAAAGCCCATGTAGTTGAGCGCTTTGTTAAATGACATAAGGTTACTTTTTTCAATATCCTGCTCTACCGGGATCCGGCCACTAATCTTGGCTCCCATGCCGGGATTAGTTCCATACGTGATCATTGGCTCTATGTCAGCAGCATCATAAGTCAACTCTTTGTCAAAAACTGCATCATCATCAGTTTTAAGCTCCTTCCATTTTGCAACAGCTTTGTCAAAATCTGCTCCTTTCGGAGCAAATTCTCTTCCTTTAATATATTCGAAAGTTTTATCGTCCGGGGCAATAAGTCCTCCCCTTGCACCGCTTTCAATACTCATGTTACAGACGGTCATTCTCCCTTCCATTGAAAGTTCTCTTATGGCAGATCCTGCAAATTCGATGAAAAATCCAGTGCCGCCGCTGGCTGTAATTTTTGATATAATATAAAGAATAATATCCTTGGCAGTTACTCCTTTCAATAATTCGCCTTCCACATTTATGCGCATTCTTTTTGGTTTTGGCTGAAGAATGCATTGAGTCGCTAATACCATTTCCACCTCACTGGTGCCGATTCCAAATGCCACGCTGCCAAATGCCCCATGTGTTGATGTATGGCTATCGCCGCACACCATAGTCATGCCCGGTTGGGTAATACCCAATTCAGGTCCAATCACATGAACAATCCCTTGAAATGGATGCCCCAAAACATAAAGAGTAATGCTATGCTTTTCACAATTTTCAGTAAGTTTATCTACCTGAAATCTCGAAAGTTGGTCCTTGATAGGTAAATGCTGGTCAACGGTTGGTACATTGTGATCCGGAGTAGCAACCGTGTTTTGTGGTCGGAAAACACCAATGCCTCGTTTATCAATTCCTGCAAATGCCTGTGGACTGGTCACTTCATGAATAAGATGCTTATCTATATAAACCACACTTGGGCCGCCTTTAATTACTTCAACAACATGCGCATCCCATATTTTGTCAAATAATGTTTTACCTGCCAATTTTTATAAAGTTTAAATCGTAAATAAATGAGTTTAATAATTACTAAATCTACCAAATAATAATACCAGGCAAGTGTAGCCTGAGGAAGGTAAGCGCATTGATTAACAGCACTTTTAGCGGTATGATAGATATCTGATATGTCATTTTGCCGTATTCCATAAGGCAACTCCTCATTAGTAATAATTATAGGGCGGCAAATGTAAGAAACTTTTTATAAATTTTGACTATTGAGGGGAATGCAAAATAATAATTAATTAATTTTTGATTGCACTATTCACAATGCTGACTTCGAATCATTAAAAAACAGATTCAAAACCTCTATATTTAAGAGAATGATATTTTATTGCATTCTAATAAATCATTGTAATAAAAATGAATAATTTTGACGTGCAAAATGATATTGAAAAAAGGATTGTAACAGCACATTACAAAAAAGGAATCATGGCTTTGAAAGAGATACTATTCATATTCATAGTAATACTAATCTTAGGTTCACGATCTTTTGGACAGGTTCACAGCTCAAAGCAGACTATTCCTATTCTACACCACGAAATAGAAGGATTTGTTGGTTCTACTCATGTTCCAAAAGGAGCGTTGGACGATTCGAATGCCACACTGATTTTACCAAATATCGGTTTGAATTATAAATACTGGTTTGATGACCATTTTGGAATTGGATGGTATAATAATATTGTGGTATTGACTTATGTTGTAAATTCAGACTCTCACCAGGATCTTGACAGGCATTACCCCATTACCACAACCGTTGTTGGTATTTTTAAGCCATGGAAAAATCTTTCATTTTTCATGGGCCCCGGCTTAGAAATTGATAAAAACCTTAGCCTCTTTGTATTGCGATTTGGAATTGATTATGGCTTTTCGCTATCAAACGATTGGTATCTTACTCCAAGACTTATTTTTGACAATTTAGGAGGAGATATCCAGGCTTATACCCTGGGAATCGGCGTGAGCAAAAGGTTTTAAATAACAAAAGATAAGCTTATATTTAATATCATGATCTATCGATTGTTTATCACCTGCCTTCTTACCCTATTATCAATAAACATTAACTACGCTCAATCATATATTCATGATTTTGACTCATTGGTCGAGCATTCCAAAGAATTTGAATCCCGGGCAAAAATCATTGGAGATACGGCTGATATATTTAATGACAATAGCATACTTGACATAACGCTGGAATCTGATTTTAAAAATTTGATCAAACGGAAATACAAGGATGAATACCAGGAGGCAGTTTGTAAAATCATGTTCAATGATTCAATTCGCGTGACAAGAAATATAAAGATAAAACCAAGAGGACACATGCGAAAAAGCTCCTGTAGTATCCCACCACTTAAACTCAATTTCCCCAAAAAAAACGCATATATCGAACAGTTGCATGATTTTGATAAAATAAAAATGGTATTGGATTGCAAACGTGGCAGTCTATATGAGCAATATATTCTCTTAGAATACTATGCTTACAAACTCCAGAATATTATAACGGATTATAGCTTACGCGTACGTCTGATTAGGGTGAAATATGTAGATACCAGCGGAAAATTTAAAGAGGATACCCGGCTGGCATTTTTAATTGAAAATATAAATCAACTTGCAAGCAGGTTGAATGCAATGCGGATTGAAACTACAAATATTAGAGACAGGCTAACTGACAAGAAAACCCTGGTTGACGCCTATTTTTTCCAATATTTAATTGGCAATACCGACTGGTCTATTCCTGGAATGCATAATGTCTATTTGCTCAAATCTTTAGATCCTACTTTACCTTTGCCTTATGTGATCCCTTATGATTTTGACTATGCAGGGATTGTAAACACAATGTATGCGATACCAGACGAACGATTGGGTACTGAAAGCGTAAGGGAGCGGGTTTACAGAGGAGTGTGCTTACCAGAAGCTGATCTTTTCAATTCGGCTGAACGCATACTGCAGAAAAAAAATAAAATTTATGCTTTATTTGAAAATGACATATTATTAAACAAAGCCAATAAACGAAGTTCTCTGAAGTACATCGATGAGTTTTTCACAATTTTTGAAAACAAAAATTCATTTAAAAGAAATATTATTGATGCTTGTAGATAGCAAAATAATTTCTTTGCTCTATCTGATTTTTACTAGCTTAAAAATCTCTAACCTATCATCCATTTCTTTCCTTTTTTTCTGGATTTGAAGTAAATAATGCCAATCAAGATAACTTAATGGGTTTCATTTTTTTTAAAAAAGCCTTCTAATTCCATAGATTTTTCACGTTAATTATGATATTTGCATTCAATTTTTTTATGAAATTTTTAAAATATACTCCAATAAATTTATTATGGAAAAAATTAACGAATTATTAGAAATTGCTCATGGCCTTATTATTAAGTATGGTGGTCAGTTAGTTCTTGCAATTCTTGTGCTTATAATTGGTCTTTGGGTGGTAAAGATCATTGTGAACGCCATTGGCAGATCAATGGAGAAGAGAAACACAGATGCTTCATTAAGGCCTTTTCTTAAATCATTAATTTCAGCTCTTTTAAAGGTTTTGGTAATAATTAGTGTAATGAGCCTGGTAGGAATACCAATGACCTCATTTATTGCCATACTTGGTGCTGCAGGTTTAGCTGTTGGTTTAGCCTTATCCGGTACCTTACAGAATTTTGCAGGTGGAGTAATGCTTCTTATATTCAAACCCTTCAAGGTAGGAGATTTTATTGATACGCAAGGATTTATGGGAACAGTTCATGAAATACAGATTTTCAATACCATATTAAAAACTCCCGATAACAAAACAATCATTATTCCCAATGGTGGCTTATCAACCGGAGCTATGACAAATTTTTCAACAGAACCAACCCGGCGGGTTGACTTTTCTTTCGGCATTGGATATTCTGATGACATTGACAAAGCAAAAACAATTATCGATGGTCTGATTCAAGCTGAAAGCAGAATTCATAAAGACCCTGAATCTTTTATAGCCGTTGGCGAACTTGCTGACAGTTCGGTCAATCTTACAGTCAGGGTATGGGTTGATAGCGCTGATTATTGGGGAGT
>DAOVVI010000504.1 GCA_030637245.1 Cyclobacteriaceae bacterium | reverse complement strand
GTTTCATATGGACCGGATTCCTTTTTCAGATTTGGTTCATAAGATTTTTTAGAACCTACGAAATGTCCCCTGGAAACTTCAAGCCACCCGTCTATGCCCTGGAATTTCACACCTTTTGTCTTTTTTTCATCGAATGGCTCCTCTGTCATAATGATGCCGCTATCGTATTTATAAGTGAGGAATTCATAATTTTCAAAACCTGCAGGAATAGCTTCAACCGGACCACTTTTGTCCATGCCTAATCCCCATTGGGCGATATCAAACATGTGGGCTCCCCAATCAGTGGTGAAGCCTCCACCCATTTCTTTGTACCATCTCCATCCTCCCCATATTTTTTCATTTTGCGGTGGATCAAGAGAAATTGGCGGATTCAATTCCTGGTTGTAATGCACATATGGATTTGGCCCCAGCCACATGTCCCAGTTCAAATCTATTGGCAGAATTTCTCTCGGTAGATCATATGGTGTTGGCGGCGCTCCAACATGAACAAATACTTTTTCTATATCACCTAATTCGCCATCCTGTACAAGTTTTACTGCATGCTGGAAATTTGGATCTGATCTCTGCTGACTTCCAACTCCCAAAATCCTGTCATATTTTCTGACAGCTTTTCTAAGCATTTTTCCTTCTTGTATTGTAAAAGTCAATGGTTTTTCCAAATAGACATCTTTCCCGGTCTTCAAGGCATCGATGGCAATCAAGGCGTGCCAATGATCGGGAACGGCAATTACCACTGCGTCAATATCTTTTCTTGCCAAAAGATCCTGATACTTTTCATAGGTTTTTACATCTGCTGTAGCGCCTTTCTTTTTATAATGATCCGTAACTCTTTGCTCAAATCTTTTACGCTTAATCCCATAAACATCGGCTGCTGCAAGCACTTTCACGCCATCGATATTTATGAATCCATTTAAAAGAAACATAGCCTGGCGACCAAGACCTATAAAACCAAGATTGATATTTTCATTTGGCTTAAAACCTTTAAAGCCAGGTAGAATTGTTAATCCGGCCGCTCCTAAAAGTGAGGTTTGCACAAAAGATCTTCGCGAAACCCCTTTTGAGTTTTTATTATTCATTTAGTTTAAATTTTAATCGATAAATAAACAGGTAGCAAAAATAATATTTATCCTGGTAAAAACGAGCTTATGCACTATAACATAAAAGCAAAATTCACATTCTCCGGATGATCAAATTAACCATAGAATATGAAGGGCTTTTTTAAAATTATATATTTATCTTGATAACTTTTTATAATTTCAGTTTTAAATAAATTTATTCCTATATGAAATTCCATATCGTTTACACACTATTCACCTTGTCATTATTCCTTCACATCGCTCCGGAATTAAATGCGCAAATGCATCGGGAAGTTCCTTTCAATGATCACTGGACCTTTCAAGGGCAATCTGTTACTGGATTAGCTCTGAACGAGATCGTTACGCTTCCTCATTCATGGAATACAACCGATGCCCAGGAAGGAATTGAATATTACAGAGGAGTTGGAAAATATGTAAAAAGTTTTAATGTGGAAGAATCATGGAAAAACCATAGAATTTTTATCCGGTTTGAGGGAGTGAACATTACAGCAAAAGTAACGCTGAATGGTCGTGAGTTGGGAGTACACAAAGGAGGTTACGCCGCATTTTGTTATGAGATAACTGATGATCTTTTATTTGACCAGGAAAATATGATTGAAGTAGCTGTGAGTAATGAGGTCAACCTGGAGATCATCCCGCTTGTCGGTGATTTTAATAACTACGGAGGAATCTACCGGCCTGTAAATCTGATAGTCACTAATCCTGTTTGCATAACGCCCCTGGATTATGCTTCTTCGGGAATTTATCTGAAGCAGAGCAAAGTAAGTAGGGAGCAGGCAGAATTTGAAGTGTTGACGAAGATATCAAATAATTCCGGAGCAGATGTTGATGTTGCATATAGATCAATCATTATAGATGCTTCCGGTGATGTGGTGGAAAGTAAGCAAAGTGAAGGTCATATTCCAGAAGGCGATCATGAGATGATCCATAAGTACACCATCAAAAACCCTCAACTTTGGAACGGAAAAAAGAATCCATATTTATACCAGGTGAGAGTTGAAATTCTTCAAGACAGTAAAATCATTGATTCAAAAACTGAACCATTGGGATTACGATATTTCCGTGTAGATGCCAATGAAGGATTCTTTCTAAATGGAGAGCCTGTTGATTTGCGAGGTGTCAGTCGTCACCAGGATCGAAAGGATAAAGCATCTGCTATTTCAAATGCTGATCATCGGGAAGACATGGATCTGATGCTGGAAATGGGGATCAGTGCATTGCGGTTGGCACATTATCAACATGCGGAAATAATCTATGATATGGCTGACTCGGCTGGTATTGTAGTATGGGCAGAGCTGCCATGGGTAGGTCTTCCCGGTGGTTTTATGGGTGATTCCAATGGATATGAAAATACGGAGGCGTTTCATGCTAATGCCAAGCAACAGCTCTACGAATTGATACGCCAGAATTTCAATCATCCTTCTATCCTGATGTGGAGTATT
>DAOVVI010000541.1 GCA_030637245.1 Cyclobacteriaceae bacterium | reverse complement strand
TTGGCTGGTATGCTCCGGTGCTCGGAAAAATCTTAAGATTCAGATGGATCGTCATCGCAACGGCTATCTTATTGATCGGTGGGACAGTACTTATATTTCCATATGTCGGAAATGAATTTATGCCAAAAACTGAAAGTAATGAATTCTCCATCAATTTCAGGTTGGCCGAAGGGACACAATTGGAACGAACTAACAGGACCGCAGAAGGTCTGGAAAATAGCATAAGAAATCTAATTGGAGATCAGGTACAAACCATATACACGCTTGTTGGGCCTTCTAACACATCGTCTTCGGATGAACAGTCAGTTTTTGAAGATGAGAATACCGGAAGTATTAAAGTGATTCTGAAAAAGGAAAATGCTGTTAGGTCATCAAAAGTAATTGCTGCCCTGGGAGCCATGATGGAAAACATTCCTGAGTTGGAGATTGAATTTGTACAGGATGAAAGCGCTTTGCAATCGACACTTGGTACAGATGTATCTCCCATAATCGTAGAAGTCAGGGGAGATGATCTGGATATGATTGATTCACTTTCAACGCAAATAAAACAGAAATTGCTGACTATGGAAGAGCTATTTAATCTTAAGACATCCATGGAAGGAGGAGCGCCGGAGTTGGATGTCATCATTGACAGGCGTCAGGCAGGCTTGTTTAATTTGAGTGTCGATAATATCATTTCCCAGGTTCAAAACCAGTTGACAGGAACTGAGGCCGGTGATTTCGAAAGTGAAGGAGAATTGAAGGATATCACGATAAAACTCCCTGATGTTTCTATACGTGAGTTGGCTGATATGAAAATAATCTCCGGGAGTGAGTTTATCCGGCTAAGTGATCTTGCAGAAATACAAGCAAACCTGGCGCCCAAAGAAATCATCAGGAGAAATCAAAACAGAATTGCAGAAGTAACAGCACAATATAAACCAGGATTGCATTTTGATCAGGTGATCAAAAAACTCGAGGCGCAGGTTTCTGAAATTGAACTTCCACCAAACTATAAAATCTCTGTTACTGGAGAAGAGCTTTTGCGCAAAGAATACCTGGAAAACCTGAGCTTTGCGCTCATCTTATCAGTTATCCTTGTTTACATGGTATTGGCCTCTCAATTTGAGTCGTTGATCCATCCATTTACCATTCTGCTAACGATCCCTCTGGCTGGTGTTGGAGCTATTTTGATATTCTACTTCCTTGGAAATCCATTAAATATCATGGCCTACATTGGCATCATCATGTTGGTTGGAATAGCCGTAAATGATTCGATCATTTTAGTTGATGCTATAAATCAGTTAAAAAGAGATGGTCAAAAAACCATAGAGGCCATAATTGGCGCCGGGCAGCAACGAATCCGACCCATTATCATGACTTCGCTGACCACTATCCTGGCGTTGCTGCCCTTAACAATTGGTTTTGGAGAAAGTGCTTCTCTAAGGTCGCCAATGGCACTGGCAGTAATCGGTGGATTAGTGACTTCGACCATCCTTACGTTGATCGTAATCCCATGTGTGTATGCTGTTTTTGATCAGTTTATCAATTGGATTACAGGAAAAAATAAATCCGGAGAAATAGCTGCATAGGGAAATGGACTTTATTATCAGGAGAAAAACCTTCATCAGCATGATCTTTATCGGGCTTAGTATGCTCGGGTTTATTTCCTATAAAAATCTTCCTGTAGAATTGCTCCCAAATGTAGAATTACCCTCACTTGTGGTGCAGGTTTCCAGCAGATTGGAAGTTGATCCTACTTACATGGAAAATCAGGCAATTATTCCGTTGGAAGGAACCATTGGCACCCTGGAAGATATTGAAGAAATACAGTCATTTGCGCAAAATCGTCAGGGGATTATCTATGTATCCTACGAACAAAATGCAAATATGAAATTTGCTTACCTCAAGCTTCAGGAGAAAATTGATGCGCTAAAGGAAAGCCTCCCTGAAGAATTTACAGTAATGGTCCAAAAAGTGGACGTCCAGCAGATGGCCAATCAGTTTATGAGCTTACAGGTTAGGGGTAGTGGAGGAATTGATCGGGTCAGAAATGTAACGGACGAGGATATCATTTCTGAATTCGAAAATATTGATGGTATCGCTGCTGTAACTGTTTTTGGAGGCCGGGAAAAATCTGTAGAAGTCATCCTGGATCCAAATGCGTATAAATCCTTTGGCATCACTCCGTTCCAAATACGAAATGCCATCAACCAAAATGGGATAGATAAAGTCTATGCAGGAAGAGTA
>DAOVVI010000063.1 GCA_030637245.1 Cyclobacteriaceae bacterium | reverse complement strand
TAGCTAACACAGATTTATTCAATATCAACAGGCAATTTAATTATCCTTATTTTCTTATTGGTATCGGGGGTTTTGTCTTTCTTTCATTTATAGTTTTATTGTTTTTTGGAAAACAAATTGCAAAGGCGTGGAAAGTATATCGAATAAAAAGGATCCGTAAAAAATTTATTGTACGATTCTTTAATTTGATGCGGGATGTTTCCGGTAACAATCCAGGTACAACTACTGAGCATGTATTGGCAGTTTGGAAAAATTATATGGAGCGTCTTGAGAAAAAACCTATTTCCAAGCTAACAACTAAGGAAATACTTGTATTGCATAACAATGGTCAATTAAAAGAGAATTTAAAATTGATAGATCGATGCATTTATGGAGGTGAAAAAGGCAATGATCTTTTTGCAAGTTTTGATTATCTAATGAAATATTCCATTGAGATTTGCGACCTGAAAATAACAGAGATTAAAAACGGATAGACTTATGCCAGAAGTAAGCAAATGGTTTTCTTTTTCCTGGTTTTACCCAACCACCTTTCAAAACTTTACCTGGGAATATAAGTTTTTCTTAATGTTTCTTTTGGCCATTCCTGTTATTTATATTTTAAGATGGCTCCTCAATATCCGGCTTAAACAAAAACTGACCATTGCGCTTCCGGAAAAACAAATCAAATCCGACCTTATCAGCATACTAAGATTTATTCCGGATATACTGTTTGCAATGATGATGGCTTTGCTCATTGTAGCCCTGGCAAGACCGCAAACAAGCAATGAAAAAGTAGAACAATGGACTGAGGGAATCGATATTATGTTGGTGATAGATATCTCGAGATCCATGACTATTATGGACTTTAAACCAAATAGGCTTGAGGCTGCAAAGAAAGTAGCTAAGAATTTTATTGCAGGTAGGTTCCAGGACAGGATTGGGATTGTGATCTTTTCCGGAGATGCCTATAGTCTTGCTCCGCTTACCACAGATTACAAGCTTTTAAATACATATATCGATGAGATCAATTTTGAGAAAATAGAAGCGTCAGGAACTGCAATAGGCAGTGCGCTTGCCGTTGCGACCAATCGCATGCGAGAATCAGATTCAAAAACGAAGGTAGTGATCCTGCTGAGTGATGGCGATAATACTGCCGGTAATATTGATCCGATTACTGCGGCTGAAATTTCTCATGCATACGACATAAAAATTTATACCATTGCAATAGGCAAAGAGGGTAAAGTTCCTACCGGAAAAGATATTTTTGGCCGGGTTCTTTACAGTAACAACACATTGGATGAAACTACACTCCGAAGAATAGCAGAAATAGGAGAAGGTAATTTCTATAGAGCGTCTGACAATAAAGCTCTTGAAGATGTTTTTAAATTGATAGATCAGTACGAAAAGGTAGAGATAAAAGAAAACAGGTTCAAAGATACAAGCGACTACTACCAGGTTTATTTGAAATGGGCGATTTTGATTTTCTTACTATGGATCGCCTTAAAATCTACATTTATGAGTAATATTCTTAAAGATTAATTAACCCACAAAATCACCGGAACCGTATTTACATTCTTCGTATTTCCTATTGACTTTCATTTTCCAGAATGGCCCGTTTTTCAGAAGAATCATAAATTTTACCCCAAAATTATGCCACCATCTTGAGAATCCATTTTTATTGGGTGGCTGACCCTTTGGAACTGCCAGATATTGAAATCCCATTTTTGTAGTCACCTCTTCGAAACAAAGGTTTCCTGCCAGGGTTTCCTTTGTATCATTTTTTATAATGTATCTTATTCTCTTTTCTTTCTCTTTTTGTTTTTTAGGATCAGGCTTTGCATCTAACAATGTGTTAGGAGTTGGGAAGTAGTCTTTATCTGTCTCTTGTGAAAAAGCAGCATTTATCCATAAGGAATATGAAAAAACTATTAGTGTAAAAAGACTAAAAAAAAATCGCCTCATCCGAATTTATATGAATGAGGCGAAATTAATAAAATATCGTTTAACTTCTTTAGCTATTCACAAATCATAATTCATCGCTGATAATCTGAAATCCATTTTCAAAATCATAGAGGGTCAGCTGCCTCAACGTAAAATAGGATAACCAATAATCTTCCAGAGATTGAATATATCGGGATTTTGCTTCATCTTTCTCAGTTAAAGCTATATTCATATCGGTGATGGCAATTTTACCGATTAAATATCTGTTTTTTGTGATGTTGTATCTGCGCTGAGCTATATCGTCTGCTACTCTTGTGATTCTCACTTGCTCCTTTAACATTTCAAACTGCCGTACTTGGGTCAAGACCTCTTCATCAAAATTGATGATGTCCTGATCGACTGTATATTGCACAAATTTTTGATTAGCTTCCGCCGTTTTCACACGAGATTTTCTTCTTCCCCAGTCCATTATTGGTATTTCAAATCCCATCTGAACAATCTGCTGATTCTCCGGATTTTTGTATAAATCACCCACACTTGCATTTCTATCCGTTCTGTTGGTCAATCCGAATCTCGCAAACAAGTCTGCCTGTGGACCTGTATCGCCTTTTGCCTGAGCAATATCCGCATCAGCTTCAAGTTTTCTCCTTTCAAAGGATATAGTTTCTGATCTGTTTGCTTTTGCATGTACTAAGGCGACCTCTTCATCCACAATAAACAATGGAATTTCTTCGGGAAGAAATAGTTGTAAGTTCTCGATGTCCGTTAATCCAGCCCATGTCCTTAGTCTTAAACTCCTGATTGCGATATCTAATTTTGATTGAGCGACTTGTTGTCTGGAATTCATTAACTGTAATTCTAATTGCAACAATTCATTTTCAGCTATTTTACCTAAATTATATCTCCCCTGTGCGATTTTAAAAATAGTATCATTATTCGCCACGTTCTTCTCGGCAATTTCAAGATTGATTTGTGAAAGCATTAAATCAAAAAATCTTCTTGTTGTAAATACCGATATTTCCTCCAGACTTTCAATATACTCTCTTTGAGATTCTTCATATCTCAAAGGCTCAATTCTTTTATCCCATTTCAATCGATTGTACTGGAAAAGAGGTTGTATTATGCCTATTTCCAGAGGATTACCCTGATATAAGTGATATGGGTCTTCCGCGTCAGTATCCAGGAAATTATCAAACCTGGTTATATTAGAATTTAAAAATAACTGGGTGCCGGTTGCTCCAATTGGCTGCCTTAGCCTTAAGTTGATTTCGGAGTTGTTAATAGAAACTGGAAGAAACTCATAGCTGCCATCTTCTTGCCTTACTTCATCAAAAGACCTGTTGAATCCGGGTATGGTTCCATCTAGTACTAATTGAGGCTTATAATTTGACCTATACGACTGGAACTGCCAGAACCTATTTTCCCTCGTGGTTTCAGCTTGCTTTGATGCAATTGATTGTTGCCTGGCTATATTAATTATTTCCTTTAGTGTAAAAACCCTTCCAGAAATTTGGCTGTCTTGCGCATTGATATTTGCTGAAAAAAATAGAGATACAGCAAATGCTAAAAATTTAATTTTATTCATATCTTAATGAGGTTATCGGATCCTGTTCAGCCGCCCTTTTTGCCGGAGTAATTCCAAATATAAGTCCAATTGTTGCCGCTACGCCAAAGGATAATAATATTGATACAAAAGTTATTATTGTTGGTATTTCCGCAAATTTTGCAACGAGCACTGCTAAAGCGATCCCGAGAATTATTCCAATTAGTCCACCCGTAATTGAGATCAAGACGGATTCAAATAAAAATTGTGTTACAATATCCTCCTTTTTAGCTCCCAGGGCTAAGCGCAATCCTATTTCCTTGATCCGCTCTAAAACAGAAGCTAACATTATATTCATGATTCCTATACCGCCAACTAAAAGAGAAATACCCGCAATGGCTCCAAGCACAAAATTAAATATCTGATTTGTCCGTTGTTGCTGTTTCAATAACAATTCCGGAATAGTAATCTGATAGTCAATTACCTCATAATGTCTGCGCTCCAATACTCGGGATATGATCTCTGCTACAGGATTTAACAGATCAGTTTGAGCAACCTGGATGACCAACTTGTCAATTTGGTGGTAATTGATAGGGGCAGAACTCTCATCATTATCTTCAGTAATGATCACCATTCTTCCCCGGCTAATTATATTACCTGTTTCCATCATAGATTTTGTTACAAGATCTCGATTTTCATAGCGTATTAAAACTGTCTTAATTGGCGCATACACGTCCATATTAAAATCCCTGATGCCTAATTTCGCTATGCTCGATTCAGAAATAATCCTTTCTTTCAGAACGCCAATAATGGTTAACCAATTTGGCCCACATTTAATGGATTTTCCAATAGGATTTTCTGTAGGAAAAAATTTGGTTTGAATGGATTTTCCAATAATGCAGACCGGAGATCCTTTGATAAGCTGCTGATCATTAAACATTTTACCTTCGGCAAGTTCAAAACTTGTTAGCTCAAAATAATTAGGTTCCACACCAACAAGCTTAGCCGATCGCCGAATCCCGCTTTTAATAATATACGTTTCAAGAACGATTTCGGGACTGAGTCTTTCAATAGAGGGAACAACTTCTGCAATAGCATTAACATCTTTTAGTGAGAGTCCGGGAGAAAACTTCTTTTTTTCTTTTCCTGTGGTGGATTCACTTAAATTTTCTTCTCTCTGCTCAATTATTGGTTCGATAACGATATTGTTGACGCCGACCAACTTAATCTGCTCGAGAATTTCCTGCTGCGCTCCATTGCCAATAGCAAGCATGGCGATCACAGCAGCTACCCCGAAAATTATACCCAATGCGGTAAGTATGGATCGCATCTTATTTGCAAATACAGCTTCAATTGCTATATAAAAATTTGCTAATACTCTTTCTGACATGTTATGAAGTTTGACTTAAAACCAGTTTATTGAACACGGCTACTGGGATTTCCATCGCCTCCCTGGCCACCACCAGGTCTTCTTTGACCTCCACTTTGCTGTCCGAATTTCTGCATTTGCTCTTCTGTAACCTCTCTGGTTGTGCCATCTGGTAAAGTAATCGTCCTGGTTTTAGGTTTACTTGCCAGCAGTTCTTCTTCCTTTTTCATTCTCTTGCCATTCAGCTCTGCCAATAATGAAATTTCATCGTCTTCCATTCCTGAAGGAATTGAAAGATAAACCCTTTCACCTGGCTCCAGTCCTAGTTTGATGATTGCCTCATTGTTATTTGTTTCACCAACTTGCACTTCTTGTTTGGTGGTCTTCAATCCTGATTTTTTATAGACAAAAGCTATCGAGTCGTCTTTGCTGTGAAGACTTTCGAGTGGAACAAATAAAGCTGAATCCATCTCATCTACAAAAATTTTATTCGAAGTAGTCATAGCCGGACGCAACAGCGGATCAGTTCCTTCAATTTCTATTGTTGCTTCAAAAACCTTTGAATCGGAGTTTGGACTTTGTTCCCCTACATTTGCTACCCTGATAATAGAGCCCTTTAATCTTTTATCCGGAAAAGCATCCAAACCAATTTCCACTTTTTGCCCGGGTTTCACTTTTCTTACATCCACCTCATTGATATATGTCTTAGATAACATAATGGAAAGATCCGGAAGTGTAGCGACTACAGGATCCCAGGTATGAATCTGTGATCCGGCTTTCATGGGTTTACCATCATGTCCTTTTGCATAGACAACCATACCAGGTTCAGGAGCCATAATTTGAAATGTCTTTACCAGGTCGAGCATGGCTTTGTATTCTCTCTGAACCTTTTTACGATCTGTGCCAACTTCTGTCATCCTGGCTTTATTTTGTTCAATCTTTATTTTGTAATTCTCCTTGTCTTGTTCAAACGCCCTTATAGCCTTTTCAAGATTAATTTCGGCTTGCTTAATGGTAGCTGGTGGTTCAAATTGAGATTGATCCAGATTAATCTGCATCTCTTCAACAGCATATTCTAAATTGATGAGCTCATCCCTTGCCAGGCGCATTTGTAAAGTAGTATCAAGCTGGACCTGGATATATTCGGATTGTGTTTCCTCCAAATCAAGTTCCTTATCCTGAAGTTTTGAATTAAAATCTGATTGGTCTAAGGTAGCTATCCAATCTCCTTTTTGCACTATAGTTCCTTCGTCAATAATGTCCTGGATATTCACTGAATAGACCCTGAATGCCCGAAGCCTGGTTGGCCCCATGATTTTCACAGAGTTTTTAGCTTCTAACTCTCCTGTGGTTGTGATGTCAATAATAAATTTTCCTTTCTTTACCGAAACGATGATCTCATTTGCATCAGATTTATCTGCTACCTTAAAAAACAGAAATCCGGAAACTATAACTGCGACAGCTACAAGACCAATTATAACTTTCTTTTTCATTGAAATAATATTTAACTTCTTCTTTTTACTTAACTGAGTCTTTCCGTCGAATTGAACTCAAATGGCATTGTAACCCATTTAGCCAATTTAACAGATCAAATTTACACAGAGAATCTATAGAATTTCTGATATTTGTAACGTAATGTCTATATTCCAACGCATTATATAAAGATAGATTTGATAAAGGCTTTTAATTGATGGATGGATGGAAAGAATTGATGAATAAAGCGCCACGAACAAAAAACCAATGCCTCACACCGGCAAAATAAATATTTTGAATGAAGCAGATTATAAGTTTTGTATTAAGAAAAGTTCCTCGAAAATATATCCAGTATGTGAGTCATTATTTCTTGCGGATTATCGCTGTTTTTTATTACGGCAATAATGTCGAGTGCCCAATTGACGGCAAAACCTATCGAAAGTTTTTACCCTATGGGCGGCTTGATTCCAGGCAAAATGTATTATGTCCTAGCTCCCTTTCTTTGGAGCGCCATCGCTTGATGTGGCTATACCTAAAAGAGAAAACCAATTTTTTCACCAGCAATCTAAAACTGCTTCACATTGCACCTGAATTGTGTTTTATAAAACTATTCGATCGTATGGAGAATATCGAATATGTTTCAGGAGATATTGAATCGCCTTTGGCTAAAGTAAAAATGGATGTAAATAAAATCCCATATGATGAAAATTCATTTGATGTAGTATTTTGCAATCATGTGATGGAACACGTGGAAGATGATACAAAAGCCATGAGTGAAATATATCGTGTTTTGAAACCCGGAGGTTGGGCGATTATCCAATCACCGGTGTATATGTATTTAGAAAAAACACTAGAGGATCCATCTGTAACCGATCCGCTGGAGAGGGAGCGAATATTTGGTCAAAATGATCATATGAGAAAGTATGGAAGAGATTATGGTGACAGATTGAGAAAAGGCGGTTTTAACGTAAGTGAAGATAATTATTTAAATGAACTGAGCGATAAGGTAAGAAAGAGATACGCTTTGCCGGAGGAGGAGATAATTTATTTTTGCAAGAAGGCATAGCTGGGTGGTAGGTACTGGGCGCTAGGTGCTAGTCCAGCACCAAGTACCTCTAGTCATAAAACGTCTTATCAAAAGCATGGAATTCTGATTTTTTTAATATGATCCTTTTTACAAATCCTTTGATGAAACCAAGTCCATAGCCAATAAGCTGTACGAATGATGCCCAAACAGAAAGTACACCAACCCATAAATTTTTTGATCTTATTGAAGCATCGAATAATATAAGCACTAGATAAATAATTGTTGGCCATATCACCCAAAAATCCCTGTGGTATAGGGCATGAGGGATCGACAAAAATTGGTAAACAACAAATGCAGCTGGGAAAAAATGAACCAACTTCAATGACGCTGGATGCCTTTTATAGAGGTTGATCCTGGCAATACCGGAATT
>DAOVVI010000266.1 GCA_030637245.1 Cyclobacteriaceae bacterium | reverse complement strand
TCCAATTGGAGAAAATTGTTGGCGCCAGCCTGGTGAAACTATACAATGTAGTCAATGGTGTCATGTTTTGCTTTTTGGCTGGTTCCATGATCGCGGTTTCTGCTACAGCAATTGGCATTCCATTCGGATTGGAAATGCCTTCCCTGAGCGATATGCTACCGAACAGTTTTGGATGGATTGTGGCTGTTTTTGCTATCGGGGCACTAACTACTGTAGTCGCAATGTTTGGCTATCAGCAGGTTTCCAAGTTTGCCAACATCGCAGCCCCATGGATGATCCTCATTTTCTTTGCCGCAGCTATTGCCGTGCTACCTGAATTGGGTGTGAATTCTATCTCAGATTTCTGGACAGTAGCCAATGAAAAAATATGGACAGGGGTGCCTTTGGAAGGCCAAAGTCAGTTTACTTTCTGGCATGTGATGTTCTTTGCCTGGTTTGCCAATATGGCCATGCACATTGGTATGTCAGACCTTTCCATTTTCAGATACGCCAAAAAATGGCAATATGGATTTTCATCAGCAACCGGTATGTTTATAGGCCATTATTTCGCATGGCTGGCTTCCGGAATTTTATATGCCTTATTCCTCCAACAGTCAAATAACAGTGCAGAATTTGCGCCTGGTGTTGTGGCTTTTAATGCTGCCGGAATTGCCGGAGCGGTTTGTGTGATCATCGCAGGATGGACTACAGCAAATCCAACAATTTACCGTGCAGGGCTGGCGCTTCAAACTTTAGTTCCAAAATGGAAGACCTGGAAGGTTACACTGATCACTGGCCTGGTGACAACCATTGCCGCCTGTTTCCCGGCATTGGTCATGAAACTGTTGGATTTTGTGGCAATTTATGGCTTTTTACTGATGCCAATGGGCGCGGTAATATTTATTGACTTTTATGTGCTGAAGCGATTTGGATTGTCTGATTTTTATGCTGAAAAAGCCGGTATAAAACTGAATTGGGCAGCGGCGTCCGCATGGATAATTACCCTGATTGTCGGGTTGTTAATGAATCAATTACTGGGTATTGAAGTGTTCTTCCTCGGTTTACCCGGTTGGTTTATCGCTTCAGCCATTTATATTCTCGTAAGTAAATTATATCAATCAAAAGTATCATCTGAAATAGTTGTATCATGAAGTCACTTATATTAAAAATCATTTCTTATTTAGCTTTGGCAGGAACTATCATTCCATCAATGCTGGTGTTTTTTGGTGATATGGACCTTCAAACTAACAAAAATATCATGACCATATCAATGATAATCTGGTTTGTGACCGTTCCGTTTTGGATTAATAAGAAGGTTGATGAAGTCGTGGAATGAGAGAAAGTTAACTTCTTTTATTCATAACACCCAAAAGGACAAGTCGGAGGACCGGAGTCAGAAGCAGGAAGGACATCCGGAAAATCTCATAATTCGGTAAATCCTAATTCAGATAATTTTTTGTTTGTATTTTTTCTCATCCATGGAAAAACAGTGCTTTTGTTCGAATTTTAGCGCAAGTTGGCGTAATGATTTTATTGAGATATCCGTCAAACCAGAAAAATCGCTGTCTCCGGTTACTTACTCCTTTTCTTTTTTCCTGCCTCCTGCTACTGCCACTTCTTTGCACGTTTAAAAAGTGAATTATTCCAATAAGAAAGAAGAAGGAATTCATCAACTTAAATTTTCAGGCACCCCTTCAATCCCTTTTCCAAAGGTTCACGTTTTACATTATTTCCAATAAAAATGATTTTGCTTTTTCTGATTTCGCCTTCCATCCATGGACTTCCTACATCTATTTTACTGTTGGATCGCACAGACTGAAAAATGATCTTGTGCGTCTCGCCCTCGATATTGAGTATGCCTTTGATCCTATAGATTTGATACCCGCTGAGAAACAACAACATATTAATCCAATGCTCAAATTTGTCTGCCAGAATAGGCTCCTTGAAGTCAAAACTGTGTGCAACCAATTCGTTATGATGGTGATGATGATGAGGATTGAGTAATTTATTTTCCAGCCTATCACCATCATAGGCATTCAGATCTAACAAATCCTTTTCAACTTTTCCAAAACTACATTCATGAATTGGCGCCTCGGCATTGTACTTTTTTATCAGGTTTTTTGCTTCCAACAATTTTTCCTTAGAAACCAGATCAGTTTTATTCAATAATATCAAATCAGAAAATGCTACCTGCTTATGTGCTTCTCCACGCTCTTCAAGGTTTTTTACAATATCATGCGCATCTGCCAGACAAATGGTACCATCCAGCTTAAACTTAGTTTCCCTGTTACCTCCAATAAAAGCTGCTGCAATTCCATCAGGCTCTGCAATGCCTGTGGTTTCGATGATCAGGTGATTGAAATCATATTCATCGCTCATGAGTTTTTGAAGCAATTCACCTAGCTCCACATTCAGGGAGCAACAAATGCAGCCATTCGACATTTCAAAAATCCCATCTTTCGCATTTACTACCAGCTCCTGGTCTATGGGAATATCACCAAATTCATTTTCAATAATAGCAAACTTCTTAGCCGAATTTTCTGTGATCAACCTGTTTAAAAGAGTTGTTTTTCCGGCTCCCAAAAATCCTGTGATGATGGTGACCGGAATTTTATTGCTTTTTGTCATGGGCATGTTTTTTGGGAGGAACAGGGTCGTAACCGCTGCCTCCCCATGGCTGACAGCTACCAAAACGTTTAAATCCCAATATCAATCCCTTCCAGGGTCCATGGATTTTAAGCGCTTCCACCATGTATTGCGAGCAGGTAGGAGTGTATCTGCATGTTCCTGGAAACAAGGGGGAAATGGCCGATTGATAAAATCGAACCAATCCTATTAAAAGTATTGAAAATATGTTTTTTGTCTTCAACTTTCAAAAATTAAACTGTATGCAATATACCTGAATTTTAGAATGACTAAGTTAACAAATATCACTAACCGTAAATTATTCGAAACAATTTTCTCATTTAATTGATTTTATATTCAGAGGTTACTAAAGATGCAAGTGTGAGACAAATTGATATAAATCATAAAAGCAGACTAAATAATTATTTAAATTTGTTAATTCACATTTCGAAAAACTTTATAAACAAAACTGAATGATTGCATCAGATAAGTTTGAAGAAATAAAAGGGCTGTTCAGGCAGTATCTGGAAGAAAAAGAATTGCGCAAAACGCCAGAACGCTTTGCAATTCTTGAAGAGATTTATACAAACGATGGGCATTTTGATGTAGAATCTCTTTACATCAATATGAAAAATAAAAACTACCGTGTAAGCCGGGCTACGGTGTATAATACATTAGATCTTTTACTGGAATGTGAATTGGTGAAAAAACATCAATTTGGTAAGAATCTTTCACTATATGAAAAGTCGCATGGATTTCGTCAGCATGATCATGTGATCTGCACAGACACAGAACAAATCTTTGAATTCTGCGATCCAAGAGTTATGGAAATTCAGAAACTTGTAGAGGACACGTTCGACTTTACAGTCACCAGTCATTCCCTTTATTTTTACGGTCGTTTAAATAATCCGGAGAAAAAGAAAGACTAATACCTGCCAAAAAGCCTATGTGATATGTGTCACTTAGTCGTACCGATGACCAAAGATTAATTTAATATTAACTTTTTCACGAAATAATCTACTGAAATTTAAATTATACGTAAGTATTTTTGTAATTAAATTTTAATAGCTGTAAAATTGCAGTTCGATTATAGAAAAAACCAAAACGTGAACTTTAGATTGAATCCTGTAAATCAAAAAATTTCTGCAGCAAAGCGATGTGCCTGTTGGTACTGGTGTTGTATGGTAATTCCCGAGAAGGGTATGCTGGGTTTAATCCAAAATAGTTTATGATATAAAACTAAAAAATAAGATATAACTCAAGCCTTTCTCAAGATACCGGGGAAGGCTTTTTTTATATCTAAAAAATCAAAATAACCATGCTTAGTTTCAGAAGTGAATTAGAAAGTTTAAACAATCCGGTGGTCGAAAAAGACATCATCGACCTTGCGGATAAGATCTCCTTATTCAGGAAATTTCAGATTGACGAAGAAAAATTCAGAAGTCTTCGTCTCGCAAGAGGCGTCTATGGCCAACGTCAACCAGGCGTTCAAATGATACGGATTAAAATTCCTTATGGGAAAATGACATTTCGCCAGTTGAGAAGGATTGCCGATCTGTCCGATGAATATGCCAGCGGTAAGTTGCATGCAACTACCAGGCAGGATATTCAGATCCATTATGTGAGCCTGGATAAAACTCCTGAACTTTGGGCTAAACTTGAGCAGGACAAGATCACTTTAAGAGAAGCTTGCGGCAACACGGTAAGAAATAT
>DAOVVI010000171.1 GCA_030637245.1 Cyclobacteriaceae bacterium | reverse complement strand
ATTTGGAGCATGGTTAAAAAAGATTGTTGTGAATAAAGCAATCAGCCATTTAAGAAAACACCAGATGGAGATGGTGGAGTTAGAAGATCGTTTTGAACTAAAGAATGATGAAGAAGTCAATGATATTGATCTTGTTATGAAGGTGGAGACCATTAGAGAGGCCATACAGAAGTTACCCAATGGTTTTAGGGTGGTTTTCTCCTTATATCTGCTGGAAGGTTACGATCACAAAGAGATCTCAGAGATTTTGGAAATATCTGAATCAACATCGAAGTCGCAGTACAACAGGGCAAAAAAAAAATTAAGGGAAATAATAAAAGAGGAGGTTTATTATGGATGACAGGTTAGAAAAATTCATAAAATCCCATAGAGATGAGATGGATGGAAAAAATCCAAGAAAGGATTTGTGGGCTGACATTGAAAAAGAACTGGGTCAAAACCAAGACCTTAAGCAAAGACATATTTCGAAACCGGTGATCTTCTGGAGAGCTGCTGCGGTTATTCTTCTATTGATTACATCATGGCTTGTTTTCGACAAAGTAATTCAAAATTCAGAAGGAGATGAGACCTTTGAAGTTGCAGAGGCAAGTACGCTACTTTTGGAAGCCGAAACATTTTACATTTCACTTATTAATCAAAAAAGAGGAGAGATCAGAATCATGAGTAAAAAATATGATTTAGGTGATGATTTCCTTGTTGAGATCGATAAGCTGGATTCGATGTATGCTGTTCTAAAACGGGATATGAAAAATGGCAACGAAGAAAATCTGATTGACGCCATGATCCTGAATCTCCAGCTTAGAATTGAAATATTAAATCAGCAATTAACAATTATTCAATCCATTGAAAATAGTCAAAAAGATGAAAAGGTTATCTTATAAAATATCGGGAATTATTTTTCTAGTTATATTAACATCACTCACACAGCTATTTGCCGAAGAGGCAACAAAGCGCATATCCAAAAGTTTTAATATAAACGGGGATACCAGAATTGAGATCACAAATAAATATGGAAATGTGATCATTAACAGGTGGGATAAAAATGTGCTGGATCTCAAGGTAGAAATTGAAGCCAAAGGTAATTCTGATTCAAAAACTCAGAAAATACTGGATGCAATTGAAATAGATATTTCAGATCGAATTTCCTCGGGTCATTTATCTATCGAAACTGAAATTGGTGCCATTAATGGGAATTCCAGTTTTAGTGTTCACTACGAAATCAATATGCCAAATACTAATCAGTTGAAATTGTCCAACAGTTTTGGGAATGTATATTTGGGGAGTTACAAGGGAGAGTTGAATGTCGAGGTGAAATATGGTCAGCTAATGGCAGAAGATCTGGATGATGCCTCGGTCCGGGTAGAATTTTCGAATGCTAAATGCGAAATTGAAACATTAAAATCAGGGTCGTTGGATTTACGATATTCAAAGATGGCCATTGAGGATATGGGAGACATTGAAATCTCAAGTCAATTTTCTGAACTGATAATTGAGAATGCGGGATCAATTGAGTTGGATGGGAAATATGGTAATTTTGAAATTGAGAATCTCAAATCAATGAATGGTGATATTCAGTTTGCGGGTCTTAGTGTAGAAAGGCTGGAGGAGAATCTTTATTTGGAAACAAAACATGGCAAAGGAATTAATCTGGAAGAGGTCTCGAACAGGTTTAAAGAGATTGAAATTGAAAGTGAGTTTAGTTCAATTGATATAAATATGGAAAGTGGCTCTGCAGCAAGGCTGGAATTTGATCTGCAGTTTGGTAATTTAAAAGCTCATGGAGAAAACATCAATTTCAATAAAGTGACTAAAGACCATACCACCAGCGAATATGAAGGGTACCTGGCTAAAAGCGATGCTACTTCCTTAATTAAAGTCAGTACTAAGTATGGAAATATCAGGTTTAGTGTAGATTAATTGATGTTCGTCCAAAAAGTCACGTATTTTTCAACAAATATTATAAACCGAGTTTAATCTGACAAAAAGAAATTTAATACTGAGAAGACAAATTAAATTTTTCAAGATTAGAATCTTTTATTTTCCCTTGTTCGCATTTAAGAATCCTGGCCGGATGATTTCCTATAATCGTGTGATCGTGTGTGGCCATCAGAATAGCAGTTCCGCTTTTATTGATTTCGAGAAATAATTCAAATATTCCATCAGATACTTCTGGGTCCAGATTCCCGGTTGGTTCGTCGGCGATCAATAATAAAGGTTCGTTGATTATAGCTCTTGCAATTACCACTCTTTGTTGTTCTCCACCTGATAATTGATGTGGCATTTTAGTGTCCACAGCACCCAGCCCAACCTTAATCAGGATCTCAGCCAGTCGTTTCTTCATTTTTGAGCGGTCTTTCCATCCGGTGGCTTTCATGACGAAATTCAGGTTTTCTGCTACCGTTCTGTCATTAAAAAGCTGAAAATCCTGAAAGATAATTCCTAATTTTCTACGCAACATCGGGACATCTTTTGCCCTTAGTTTATTGAGATTATACCCAGCAATAGAAATATCACCAAGTCTAAGCGGTAAGTCAGCATATAATGTTTTTAAGAGTGAAGATTTACCACTGCCTGTTCTGCCGATGATAAATGCAAGCTCGCCTTTTTCAAGCTCAAAATTAATATCACTGAGTACGGTTTGATTATCCTGAAAAATACTTGCTTGTTTTACACGGACAATAGGATCGGATGAAAAAGACATATTAAAATTCTAATTGTTTAAGTTTGCCAAATGGCATTTTTTCTATAATTGATTCAAGTTGTTTCTCCTTTCCTTCGAGACCAAATTTTTCGAGACTTCTGAAAGGTCTTCCTTCGCGATAACTAAAATACCCAACAAGCATAAAGTTTTCATCTCTCAATTGAATATAATTAGGGATTTTCTTTTTGCCTTTCACTTTGATGATATACATATTCCTAATTAAAAATAAGAACTTGAATAAATAAATTAACTAAAAGTTTGGGAAGAAAGGAAAGAAACACAAAAAAGGCAAATCGTATATCGCACTGCTACAACCGCCTACCCTTGCTTCCTTCCAGATCTGGGGGAGTTCGACAGGAGCTAGTCGTATCGATTTGCCAATGCAAAGTTAAACAGAAAATGATTGATCACAAAAACTATTTGTTGGGGAATTGTGAATTTCCTGAAAGAATTAATCGAAGACTATTTTGCTGTCACTTGTACCACTGAGTTCGATGGCACTTTTTTAAAATCAAATTTTTCAATTTTCGATTCTCAATAGAAATAAATTTCTTCAGATTCTGTATTGTTTAATTTCATTTCAAATTGTGTTAATTCCATGGTTGTTTGAAGTAATAAGTGTCTCTATTTTCATCAGGGTCGATTTTAGCGCTTTTTTGTTTCGTGAGAATTAAGGGATTATTATTAAAAAAACAATATTACCGGGGATGATACCATAAGTTTTAGATCATGAAAATTACAATAAACTATTTATTGAGAAATAAGAAATTTGATTAATTGCGAATAAGCGATTAATTTGTCCCTGAACTTATTTTAATAACAAAGTAAAAAAACAATTATGGGTAAAGGTGACAGGAAAACAAAAAAAGGGAAAATTACCAAAGGAAGTCATGGTGTAATTCGACCAAAAAAAAAGAAGGTAAAAAAGGCACTAGCGAAAGAAAAAAAATCTGATAAATAATTTTTTAGTAAAAGGACGCTTAGATCTAATCTAAGTTTTTATTTATGTCAGCAACTTTCAATGGTTCTTCTAAGAAAATAATTTCTACAATAGCCGGACCGCTTTCATTTTTTGTTATTTTATTATTGCCCCTGGATGGAGAATTGTCAAATGAGGCCCAGTCGGTGTTGGCAGTTACTGCCTGGGTCGCTATCTGGTGGATTACAGAAGCTATACCTATTCCTGCCACATCCTTGTTGCCTATTATCTTATTCCCTCTTACCGGTGCTTTGGATATTGCAAAAACAGCTTCTTCCTACGGACATAAAATGATATTTCTTTATATGGGAGGATTTATCATTGCACTGGCTATTGAAAGGTGGAACCTGCACAAAAGGATTGCGCTTCAAACTATTTATTGGATAGGTAAGGATGCTGACAGGATTATACTTGGATTTATGCTTGCAACCTATGTATTATCAATGTGGATATCAAATACCGCTACTACCATGATGATGCTTCCTATCGCTGTTGCCGTAGCAAAACAATTCGGAGGTATTAGCAATAATGAGCAGGATCTCTCAGGCCATAAAAAGCTGAATTCTTCATTTGGTTTGCCATTGATGCTGGGTATTGCATACGCTGCCTCTATTGGCGGTATTACTACCCTGATCGGCACCCCGACAAATGCCATGCTCTCTGCGGTGGTGAAGGATCTTTTTGACCAGGAAATCGATTTTGCAAAGTGGATGACCATTTCTCTTCCAATATCTGTTTTACTGCTTGTTATTTGTTGGGTTTACCTGGTGAAAATTATGTTTCCTGTCAGGAACAATACAAACTCCGGTGGTTATGAAGAAATAAAAAAGGAACTTAATTCGTTGGGTTCGCTTACTTCAGATGAAGTAAAGGTTATAATCGTATTTGCTATCACTGCGCTTTCATGGATACTGAGATCTTTTTTGTTAAAGCGTTTCATCCCGGGTATTGATGACACGATCATAGCATTATTTGGCGCAGTCTTGCTTTTTCTAATTCCATCTTCAAAAAAAGGAGAACGGCTCATGAATTGGGAAACTGCTAGAAAATTACCCTGGGGGATTTTAATTCTTTTTGGAGGAGGACTTGCTTTAGCGTCCGGATTTCAATCTTCAGGATTAGCTGCCTGGCTGGGAGGATCGCTCAAAAGTTTGGATAATGTGAGTTTTATCATATTACTTTTTGCTGTGAGCGCCATGGTCAATTTCCTTACTGAAGTCACGTCAAATGTGGCAACGGCAAGCATTCTTTTGCCTGTCTTAGCTTCATTAGCTGTTGTAATGGGTGTTCATCCTTATGCACTGATGATCGCAGCTACACTATCTGCGTCCTGTGCATTTATGTTGCCGGTAGCTACACCACCAAATGCAGTAGTATTCAGCACCGGATACATTCAAATAAAACAAATGGTCAGGGCCGGACTTTTTCTGAATATAATTTCAGTATTAATTATTGTCCTTGCCTTATGGTTTTTATTGCCGCTTATCTGGGGTATTGATCCCAAGGTATTGCCTGAATTTGCAAAATAATTGAATGTGATATTCATTCTGCCTCGCTTACCTATGAAGCCTACTGCCTAATTGTTGCCTCAAGAACATGTAAGGGTAGAATAATTTTATAATCTGGGTGCCAGGGCTGGCTGTCGCTACTCGCCGGCTTGCGTACAATCCCACTTCGCCCGCCTGCCGGCGAGGCAGGGGCTTAAACAGGTCGCTCCATCCCGGT
>DAOVVI010000212.1 GCA_030637245.1 Cyclobacteriaceae bacterium | reverse complement strand
GTAATATCCAGCTCCCTTAACGGGCCATGGGAAAAAGTCAATAAAGATGGTTTGATCCTTTCGCCTCCAGATAATAATAAATACTGGAATTATAAGGCTTTAAATGGTGTCAATAATCCAGCCTTACTCCAGTATCCCGATGGAGGATATTTTTTATATTTCAAATCACATGGTGGAAAAATGGGAGTGGCTATAGCCCAAGAGATCGAAGGGCCTTATGTGCAATTGCCAATTCCGGTTACGACAAATAACCAGGCTGTAGAAGATGGTTATGCCTTTATTTATGAGGGAAAAATTTGCCTGCTGACTACTGACAATCATGGCTTGATTGAAAAAGGAGGAGGTATTCTATGGAAGTCTGATGATGGTATTCATTTTGATGAAAAGGATCAGGGATTTTATCCAGCTGTTAAATATTTGGGGGAAGAGAAACTTAAAAGCGCTAAAAAGCATTATGGCGGAAATATCATAAAGTTTGAACGGCCGCAGGTGTTAATGATTGATGATAAACCCGCATACATGTACGCTCCATCCGGGTATCATTTTTTTGGAGGAGAAAGTACGGTGAGTTATGTTTTGAAATTTAATCAAAATTGAAATGAAGTTATTTAGATTCAGAAGAACTATTATTTTTTTAATAATCACTTTGTTGTCAATACATAGTTTTGGCCAGGGTAATTTAAAACCAAACATCATCTTCTTTTTTATTGACGATATGGGTTGGCAGGATACTTCAGTTCCTTTTTATAAGGAAAAAACCAAACTCAACAAGACATACCGGACGCCCAATATGGAGCGCATGGCCAAAGAGGGCATGAAATTTACACAGGCATATGCTTGTGCAGTATGTTCGCCATCCAGGATCAGCCTGATGACCGGTATGAATGCCGCCCGGCATCAGGTCACGAACTGGACGTTGAGGAAAGACAAATCGCCGGATCCAAAACATAAAATAATATCACCCCCGAAATGGAATTTGAATGGTTTGAGCCCAAATGAAAAAATAGATCACACCATTAATGCAGTGACACTCCCTCAATTATTAAAAGAAGCCGGTTATAGAACCATTCATGTTGGCAAAGCTCATTTTGGAGCTGGAGGCACTCCTGGTGAAGACCCGCTTAACCTTGGATTCGATGTAAATATTGGAGGACATGCAGCGGGCGGACCAGGGAGTTACTATGGAAAAAATAACTTCAGCGCCAAATGGAGAAATGGAGATGAGATCTGGGATATCCCCGGACTGGATAGTTATCATGGGGAGGATATTTATCTAACAGAGGCGCTTACTATTGAGGCAAATAAAGAAATTGACAAAGCAGTCAGTGACGATACTCCATTTTATCTTTATATGTCGCACTATGCCATTCATGCCCCATGGGAAAAGGACGATCGATACTACCAAAAATATATAGACGCCGGTCTCAATGAATTCAATGCAGCATATGCTTCCATGATAGAAGGGATGGATAAATCCCTGGGTGATATTATAGGTAATGTTGAAAAACATGGGATCAATCGAAATACTGTCATTGTGTTTATGTCAGATAATGGCCAACCAAAACAAGCTACAAGAAACAGACCTCTTCGCGGTCATAAACTTACTCCATATGAGGGTGGAGTTCGGGTGCCACTAATTGTAAAATGGCCAGGTGAAATTGATCTTGGCATCAATTCAAAAGATTACATTATCATCGAAGATATTTTTCCAACGTTCCTGGAAATAGCAGGAGTAGAATACAAAAGCAAGGTCAGTCAACAAATCGATGGAGTGAGTTTTGTTCCATTGTTTAATGGTATTGAACAAAAAGAAATGGACAGGCCTATATTTTGGCATTTTCCTCATACCTATGATCAGCCACCTTATAGCTCTGTCAGAAAGGGCGACTGGAAATTGATTTACCATCATATTGACCAAAGTTTTGAATTATTTAACCTGGAAAAGTATATTTCAGAAAGTGAGAATTTGGTAGAGAAAGAACAGGATAAAGTGGATGAGCTGGCTATGATTTTATCTGATTTTTTGAGAGAGACTGAGGCAGGGATGCCTGTTTATAATAATGACGGCAGGCGAGTTCCTTATCCGGATGATGCGGTGAAATGAAACAAAAGTATGTTTTGCAAATGTCAATCATTTTGGTTGTACGACATTTTTAATATTTAATGATTTTCAATTTACCTTTTTTATTGACTCTAAGCCATTCTCCCGTTTTCTCTCCCTTTCTATATTTACCGTAAAACTCCAGACTCCCGTCATCACGGTAGAATTTCCACTCACCATCTTCAAAACCATCAAGGAAAGAACCTTCCTGAATCAATACGCCTTTCTCTTCATAAAACTTCCAATCTCCTTCCGGCAATCCATTAACATAGAAACCTATTCTTTTCAGATTACCATTGTTAAAATAAAACAACCACTTTCCTTCATACAAGCTATTATTAAAAATACCTTTTTTCTCTATCTGGCCATTTGGGTAAAAATAAACAGAACTATCTTCCTGATTTCCATTGAGCCAATTCTCGCTTGCAATCAAATTTCCCTGATCATCAAAATATTTTATCACCCCATCCAACTGATCTTCCTTGTAATTTTCTTCAGAACTTATTTTCCCCGAAGGATAGAAATAATACCAGGGTCCTGATTTAATACCATTTTCCAGAACTCCCTCCGCCTTGATTGATCCATCTTCATAATATATTTTTTCTATCTCTTGAGCATCTACAGTAAAGGATAGCGTTACTAAACATAAGAAAAAATGATATTTTTTGTATCTGCCAGTCATATTAGAATAATCTAAAATACAAATTTATGTTGATGAAATGTGGATAAATAAATGTTTAGTAAAATGACAATAAATTATGGCAACCTCATATATTTACTTCCCTAAATAGGAAACTACAGGTTAATTTTATTTTTTAGTATTATACATGCTAGACAGGCAACTTTACAAATTCTACATTTCATATAGACTCAATGGCGAGGTACATCTTGAGTGGGTTGAAGGAATAAACTTGAGACACGCCAAGGAAAAAATTGAATTGAAGCAAGGAGATGCTTCAGACCTGATGGATTGGACAAACGAAAAGGAAGAAGATCTCCGCAGCTACCTGGAAAAAATAGAGGCTAAAAAAAAGGCCAAAGAAGAACTGCAAAAGCAAAAAGAAGCAGGCAACACAATTAGCTAAAACTGTTTGTGACGCATCAGATCATGTCAAATCACGGTAAAAGTTGAGGGTATTTATCAAAATTTTCATATTTAGCTAGACACCAAAATTCCAATCCTCAAAATATTCAATCAGGTTATGATGCCCACAGGAAAGCGTAACTATTTTTGAGTTATTTAATTTTCCGAAAAGAGGTTCAATTTTCGATTTCGGGATTATATTGTCTTTTTCTCCAAGTATAAAAAGTACGAGAATATTGGATTTATTCAATACTTTGGAAAGCCTGTCAGGATTCAGATTTAACTTTCTGAAGTAAGTCCATATATAAAAAACCTGCTTTCTTTTCTTCTTGTCATTAATAGATTTTAGAGAAAATGATAATGTTTTTTTATCAATGAGATGTAAAGCCTGAATCCCATTTCCAAGTCTGTTCAACAATTGAGGATTATTCAAAAGATTACGGAATAAATACCTCATCAAATGGGTTCCCGTAGCCACGCTATACCAAAAATTCAGTTTAATTCCATCAGGAGCCAATAACCACACTTTATCAACCTGGGAATAAAACCTTTCAAGAACCGGGAAAAGCAATTTAGCTCCAATACTAAAACCCAAAAGAGAAAACCGATCTATTGCAAATAAATCTAACAATTTTTGAATTAGTTCTTTCACCTCTCGATTCGTAAGATAATGTGAAGGATCCTGGATGATTGTTTCACCATGAAATGGCAAATCGACGGAATAGATGGTGTATTCCGGATGTTTAATTGCAAGGGGGAAAAATGAATTTCCATCTTGTCCAAATCCATGAAAAGCAATTACATTTTTTGCTCCATTTCCCAAAACCCTGCAGTTAAATTCCGCGTTGGTTATGGTAATTTTTATACGTTTATTTTGTTTCGAATGAGTATCCTTCAAATCTTCTATTTACCATTGATATATGCAATCTACCATTGCTCTATTTTAATACAAATTTAATTTCAATTCTAAAACCTTTTTTCCTGAAATCTGTATAGATATAGAATAGGAAACTAAGAATAATAAAAAAGTTTCCATAGTTTTGCGGCCAATATGAGAAATGATTCAGTAAAGGAAAAAATAATCGAGGAGTCTATTGTACTTTTTATGAAGTATGGTGTAAGAAGTGTAACAATGGACGATGTGGCGAAGCATCTGGGAATATCCAAGAAAACGATCTATCTGCATTTCAAGGACAAGGAAGAAATCATATTACTTTCTACCTCCGTGTATTTTGAGAAAGAACAAAGAGATATGGAGGAAATAGAAAATGGAACTGAAAATGCAGTAGAGCATCTTTATAATCTCTCAGTGTGCTTGCGGGAAAGATTGAGAAATATAAATAGCAGCGTCCTATTTGATTTAAAAAAATATTACAAGAGCGCCTGGGATAATTACAAAAAACATAAACATGATGTCATTTTCAACTCTGTCTTCAACAACCTGAAGCGGGGCATGGCTGAAGGACTATTTAGAAACGACATCAATCCCGAGATTCTTGCCTATTTAAGAATGGGAGAGATAGAGCTATCCTTTAATAAGGAGTATTTCCCGGAAGATAAATTTACTCTTGGAGAAATCCACGAACAGATATTCGAACATTTTACACAAGGAATATTATCAGAAAAAGGATTTAAACTACTTGAAAACTACAAGCAAAAAGCAATATAAATGAAACAATTGAGACCAATAATACTTTTCAGTTTGCTCACAATTGCGTGGTCTGCAATTGGTCAGGAAAGTGCAGT
>DAOVVI010000022.1 GCA_030637245.1 Cyclobacteriaceae bacterium | reverse complement strand
TGAAGGATATTCCAATTTATAATGCTAAAAAATCAAGAAAATATTTCGAGAATTATATAGCAAAAACAAGGTTGGAAAAAAAACATATTATGCAAGCCCACTGTGGAATTGGAACTACAACCTACAGCAATCAAGATTCGAAAAGACTGCCTTTTTCATTACTTATCAACACACTTGGCGGACCGGCTTTAAATTCCCGTTTAAATCTCACGCTAAGAGAAAAATATGGCTTTGTTTATTCAATTGATGCAAATTATTCTGCATTGCATGATATTGGATTAATGAGTATATTTTTTGGTACGGAAAAAAAGCAGTTGTTTAAAAGTGTCAACCTTGTAATTAAAGAATTGCGCAAGTTAACCGGTAAACCAATGGGAAGCGGTCAGTTGCATAAAGCAAAGGAGCAATTTATTGGTCAGATGGCTATGGCAGAGGAAAATAATATCAGCCTAATGCTTATGCATGGAAAAAGTCTTCTCATCCACAATAAAATTGAATCATTTGAAGACGTGGTTAAAAAAATCAGAAAAGTTACATCTAATGAAATATTTGATATGGCCAACCAGATTTTTGACGAAAATAAACTGAGTTTTTTATATTTTATACCTCAAGAATAAACATATATGTCGATCGTAAATGCCGGTATAGACAAGTATATTGAGAAACACACATCACAGGCCCACAGTATTCTTAATACGATAGAACGGGAAACTTATCTGAAATCCATATATCCGAGAATGATTTCCGGAAAAGTACAGGGAAGATTTATTGCTATGATTTCTAAAATGATACGGCCTGAATACATACTGGAAATTGGGACATTCACCGGATATTCAGCTATTTGTCTTGCTGAAGGTCTATCTGAAAACGGTCATTTGCACACTATAGAAATCAATAAGGAACTTAAAGAGCAAAATAAAAATTATTTTGATAAGGCTGGAATTAAAAATAAAATTACTACACATTTTGGAAATGCTTTAGATATTATACCCCAACTTGGCATTCAATTTGATTTAATATTCATTGACGCCGACAAAGTTAATTACGGTAGATATTACGATCTAAGTATGGGAAAACTTAAAATGGGAGGATTTATTTTAGTTGATAATGTCCTTTGGAGTGGTAAAGTTCTTGCTGAAATTTCCGGCAATACAGATAAGGATATGCTGGCAATAAAAGAATTTAATGAGAAAGTTCAACAGGACAAGCGGGTTGAAAACGTTATGATCCCTTTAAGAGATGGCATTTCTTTAATTCAAAAAATATGCTGAAATACATTCTCTCTCTTATCCTGTTTTACACTGCTTTATCCGCACAGGGCAGTCCGAAAGTCCCTTCGAATTATGAGTTTGCCGGGATCAAACTAACAGTTAGCGAAGGCGCCAGAAAACAAATTCAGGCCGATGTAGATGCACTTCATCGGAGTCAGACCTACCTCCAAAGAAAAGTAGATAAAATAGATTTATATTTTCCTATAATAGAACGCGTTTTCAGAGAAGAAAATTTACCTGACGATTTTAAGTATCTTACTATACAGGAAAGTGCACTTGTCTCAGATGCAGTCTCATCATCAAATGCCGTAGGATTCTGGCAATTCAAAGAAGCTTCTGCTATAGAAGTTGGACTTAGAGTCGATAAATATATTGATGAAAGAATGCATATCACAGCCTCTAGTCATGCGGCGGCTAAATATATAAAAAAGAACAATTTCTTCTTTGATAACTGGGTATATGCTCTTTTAGCATATAATACAGGGCCGACCGGCGCTGAAAAACACATTGATAAAAAATATCTTGGCAAAAAGAAAATGGAAATTACAAAGCGTACACACTGGTATGTCAAAAAATTCCTTGCTTACAAGATCGCTTTTGAAAATGAAATTCATAAAAACTATGCTCCCTCATTAAGACTTTATGAATATGAAAATACCCAAGGTAAATCCTTGAAGGATCTTTCTGATTTTTTTGAAATAGACCATCAAACAATTGTCACTTACAACAAATGGTTACAAAAAGGTAAAATCCCAGCAGATAAGACCTATCTGGCAATTATACCGGTAACTACACGTGATCTGGTTGCTCAAAACCTTTTGAATCCAGAGGTTGAAAACACTATTGTGAGGGGGGCCAAATCGAACATGGCAATCCAAAGTACCTACAAGCCAATTTCAGATTTTGACTTTAATAAAAATAAGGGATTTCCAAAAATTAATGAAAGTAGATCTTCATCCAAAGTTAAAATCAATGGTATTCCCGGGTTTATAGCTTCCTCAGGAGACGATATAAGTTCTGTAATCTCCGAATATAGTATATCGGAAAATAAGTTTCTCAAGTACAATGAATTGACTGCTTCAGATATAATAAATATAGGACAGGTATATTATTTAAGGGCTAAAAAATCAAAAGCCAAAATACATTATCATATAGTAATTCCAGGAGAAAACGCCTGGTCTATTTCTCAGAAATATGGGATAAAGATTAAAAAATTATTGACTAAAAACCGAATGAGGGAAGAAAAGGATTTGAGTCCCGGAATGGTGATGTGGCTCAGATTTATCCGTCCTGCTGATGTCCCTGTTGAATACAAAGAAACCGATTTACAAAATGTAATCGTAAAAAGTATCCCGAACGAAATAGAATATCCACAACCCAATCTTCCTCCAATAGATAGCAATAAAGCATTTGACAATCCGGAGGCTAATCAGAAAGAACAAAACATGATACGGGAGGAGAGTGATTTTTTATTTGAGGAAATAAATGATGACACAGAATTCATAAATGAAAATAGTTATGTGGATTTGGAAAATGAGGTCGAAAAAATCATTGAAGATACTACTGAAATTAATGGATATGGTGAAAGAAAAAATGTTAAAAAGAAAGAATTATATCACATTGTAAAATCGAGTGAAACTTTATTCAGTATATCCAAAGCATATGAGGTAAGTATTGGAGAATTGAGGCAATGGAATGACATTGATGATTTGGATATTTTGAATATTGGTCAACGACTTTTGATTAAAATAGATTTAAAAGACAATGGGGCTAATCGAAATCAATATTCATCAGATCAGTTTAAAACCCATACGGTTAAACAAGATGATACGCTTTATAGCATAGCAAGGCAATATGACATTTCAATAAAAGAATTAATGGAATTGAATAATAAAGAAAATTTCACTATCAGTGAGGGCGACCAATTAAAAATCACGGTGACCAAATAGAAAAGTCTTCCAATAAATAGAAAATCCACTATTAAATTTAGTTTTCTTTTAAATATTACCTGAACAAAAAAATTGAATCCGGTAAATTATTATTTATAACTATATTTGCTTTAAATAATGCAAATTTAAATATAATTTGTAATGCCAATATAGAAGCATTAACTGAAGGTTAAGCTTGAGTTACTGCAATTATAATAAGGAAGGAAATGATAGTAGATAATAAAATTGATTTGGTAATGCTCGTTGATGATAATGATACTGATAATTTTATCAGCAGACGAATTATAGAAATTACCAATTTCGCCAAAAGCGTAGAGATAAAAAACTCTGGAAAAAGCGCCCTGGAATATCTTGATTCAAATAAGGAAAATCCGGATAATTTACCTGATTACATTTTTCTTGATATAAATATGCCTATTGTTGATGGATTCGTCTTTCTTTATGAATTTGAAAAATTCAACTCATTTCTTCGCAATAAATGTAAAGTAATCATTCTTTCCAGTTCCGATAATAAAAGAGATATTGACAAAATTGTTAATAATGACAACGTAGTCAAGTTTATTACAAAACCACTCACAGAAAACGCACTTGAAGAAATAAAGTCGGCAGGTTAATTCTTATTTAAAGTTTATTTTTTTGTAAATCCACGATTTTTTTTGCCAAACGAATCAAAAAAAGGATATCCTTCGCATTATGGAGTCTCTAACAATAAAATAAGGCTGAGACATAGTCCACCACAAATTCTTCAAATGAATGTTTTGCCGAATTCCCTCTTGCTAATATCTCGACATTATAATTTGAATTGATCATCCTGGAATAAAACATCAATGTCATTATTGGCCCATAACCACATACGGAGATATTATTTTCATGGATAGTATCATACAATTCATGAATACGATTGTTTAAAATTCTATTGATAACCAGGTTGTCATTATAAAATCCTACTTCCGGACGTTCATAGTGCGAAAAATCACTTGAGGCGATAATCGCTATTTTACTTTTTTGAACCTGGTTGGCCTTAAAGATTTTTTCAGCCAGGTTCCTGGAACTTTTGTAGTTCTGTTTGCGCATGGTTATCGGTATAATTTTAAATTCATAATCCAAAAAATACTGTAAGTATGGTAGGATTACTTCAGCTGAATGCTCTCCCTGTTGCGCATCAAACGACTTTGGAATATCCATAAAATCCATAAGAGCCGCATCCAACATTATATCCCCTAATGGTGTATTCCACTTTTCATGGGCGTCTAAAGACACCTCCTCTTTAGCGCCGGAATGTGATGGATTTATGATAATAAACGTATCAATAATTTCACTCGTGTCTTTTAAAAAATGAAAAAAGTGAACCGCTTCGTTTGCCGAATACTTGTAACCTGCATGTGGCACAATACCGCCAATAATTTGCCCTGGCCTAAGGTTTTTATTAATTCGTCTTTCTTCAAATAAAACTATCTGGCTCAAAAATTTATTAATTTCTTCCGCTTTATTTGGATAAAATGTACCGGCTACTTCTGATGGACGAACTGACATCTTAACTTATAACTATTTTATTATTACAATGCGAACAATTTCCATTTGGATCAATTCCGTTTTTTTGGATAAAATATCCATACCTCGAAATAACAATTTTACCACAACCACTACAAATCGTATTTTGTGATTCACTGCCGGTTACATTACCCAAATACACATAACTCAGATATTGTCTGGCAGTTTCGCAAAAATTAAACAGTAGTCCAAGCGAGGTTTTTTGAATATTACTTTTGTACGCAGGAAAATACCTGGATAAATGCAATACCGTATCGCTCCCCAATTCATCTCGAATCCAGGCAACCATTCCAGTAAATTCATCAAGCTCATCATTTTGAGATGGAATTAGAAGATTCGTTATCTCCAGATGCTTTCCCGCTTTACTTATTGCTCTTAATGTTTCTTTTACAGGCTCAAGATTACCATTTGTGATATTCTTATAAAATGAATCTGTAAATGCCTTTAAATCGATATTAAATCCATCGATATACGGCAATACTTCATGCAGAGGATCCTGATTAATAAATCCATTGGATACCATCACATTCTTCATACCTAGATCTTTACTTTGCCTGGCTATCTCAATCATGTACTCAAAGTAAACAGTAGGCTCGTTATATGTGAAAGCAATGCCTAAATTTTCAGGATACTCACGAGCCTTACTCACCACATCTTCAGGCTCGTAGTAATGTCCTGTAAGATATTGATCAACAGAAGTTTGGGAAATTTCACAGTTCTGACAAAAATTACAATTCAGGTTACAGCCAATGCTGCCAATGGATAGGATATGAGATCCCGGATAAAAATGATAAAGTGGTTTTTTTTCAATTGGATCAAATTGTATGGATGAACACAGCCCGAAATTTTCCGAAATTAATTTGCCATCAATATTTTTGCGTACGCGGCAATTCCCCCTTTTATTTAATCCGAGGGTGCAATTGTGAGGACATAAATGACATTGCACTTCCTGATTGCCAATTTCCTCAAAATAAAGGGCTTGCCTCATTGATTTATACTTTTCTTATTTATGGAAAAGACAATAATTAAATATAATGATTTTGACGTATTATTGAAAATCTCAAAATAATATTCCGGTAATATTTATGGAGATCTCCAATTTGCCTGTGAGAAAAGACAGATGAAAAACTGATCTCTCAGAAATTATAAATAGTCGGTGATTGACATTTTTCTTCTGACTCCGGACTTCCAACTTTATGATCTTTTCTACTAAAATGATACTACTTTCAGGTGATATTCATTTCATCCACTGTTCAATCAGAATTCAACATTTTTTTTAAGGAAGATTTTACTTACAATATTAAATTGCATTCAATGTAATTGTATATAAATTCAAATGATATTTTAACAGAATGGCTAAAAGAGAAAAACGAAATAAAAGCAGAGGATCGTCGGGAAACAACAGAAAAGCCGGTGAAGAATTTCTCGAAAAAAATAGGAAAAAAGATGGCATCATTGAAACAGCATCCGGACTACAATACAAAATTCTTGAAGAAGGTAACGGAGATCACCCATTTAATGGTTGTCATGTAATAATCCATCAGCGATGTACCTTATTGAATGGAAAGGTTATTGAAGATACCTATAAAGAAAATGAGCCCGATGAAGTGCCTATGAGTGAACTAATTGAAGGATATCGGGAAGGATTGTTACTTATGAAAAAGGATGGTCGATCTAAGTTTTTTATTCCCTCTGAGTTGGCCTGGGGTAAAAAAGGCACAGGAAATAAGATTCCACCAAATACGCTTCTGATTTTTGATATACGACTCGTCGATTTTTGGTAATATTATCCGGTTAAATATTCAGTTATTTCATCTTTACTTTGAACGAGTCCTTCAGCCTTATTCAAGGATTTAAGCCCAATCGTCAGAGTATATTTCCCCTTGAGAAATGGCAAATATTTCGGAATTAAATTCATAATAATGACTAGGTGAAAACTTAAATTAAAATTACTCAAAATTAATGAGCCAGAACTTATCGCCGCTTTTTTCCAACTCTAAAAATGTTAGAAATTATTTTTGAACCATGACTCTTAATTGCTTTCTAAAGGAATTAGATTCCACGTGCAATATGTAAATTCCCGAAGATATATCTTTTCGAAACTCCTGTAAATCCAGGTTCAACTTATTATTGCCTTGTATAATTGAATACTTCAATACCTTTTTACTGAATTTACCATTCACATCAGAAAATTTAATGAATACCTCTTCAGGTTTTGAAGATTGCATTTTAATTGTAATATATTTCTTTGTTGGATTTGGATAAATAGCAATTCCTTCATTAGTTGTCATCTCATCGAATCGATCATTCAAATCTGTAATAATATCCTTATTCTTTGCGCCGGGAGTACCATGATTTATTGATGATTTCCAATTACCCGGATGCTCATTGTTTCCTAAAGTATGCAATAATGCCAGTGTGTTACCTCCCCCATTTGGCTCAGCAGGCCATGGATCATCATTTTCATAGCACACCTTATCCATTAACAATTCATTTGCAGTGAACAATCGTATGCACTCTCCCTCGCTACTAAATCCGAAATCCATCACACCTTCAACTATTTCAACAGAAGGGAATAGCATAGAAAATTTTTCTTTATTACGGCAAACCACCAAATAGCCATGACTGTCGATAATTGTGCCTTCAGGTAGAATAAATTCATTCGCATCATTATCATCCTTAATAAGCCATCCTGAAACATTAATACTATGATCACTGACATTTAATAATTCCACCCAATCTCCAGGATCAAAATCAATGTCGGAATTGTAGTTTATCTCGTTAATGATTACCTCGGTTGAAACCTCCTCATAGGATGCAAATACAGCAGTAAGAACTGTTGAACTATCCGTATTTAATGTAAGATGTTCCCTATCTGTAGTTTCAATACCTTCCCACCTGACAAATTTATACCCTGACTCTGGAATAGCTTCAAGTTTTACAGGTACATCATTATAGTACAATCCTTCCCAGGGGAAATCATTCAATGAAAGCGTATTCAATTGAACATGCCCATTCCCTTCAACATTTATATTTATATTAAAAGTACCAGTTAAATAGAATTCGCTTTTAATGTGATTCCTGACATATCCTTGTCTTGCCATCACAAAAGTTTTGATTGCAGAAATCCGGTTTTCCCAATATCCAATACCGCCATTCCATCTGCTTAGATGATTTACTATTTCCGGTTGAATAACAGCCTTCATCTCATTGAGTTGATTTTCCAAAACGATAGGCGTAAAAATGGTATTTAAATTATCAGCAAAGCAGTTTATAAAATCATATTTAAAGGATTGATTTTCCATCATTTTTCTAAGCAAAAATGTTGACCATGGTGGATTTGGCCAACCGGGACCGTTTGGCTCAAGGGCAAATTCCAGGGTGTTAAATGATTGATTTTCATCGCCCCAGGTATTAAATCCAAAGTCAGAATCAAACATGATCCAGCGCCATTTACCTTTTGGTCTTCTTTCCCTCCAATATTTTATGTTGTTTCCAGGCCAATCACGGTTATCTATAAAAATCTCAGTGACCTGATACTTGATGAAATTATCTACATCAATCTGAGTTTTGATATAGTTATAATGCTCTGCTGAAGCTAAATTATGCCTATTCAAATATTCGAGCAAGGCTTCATAATGCTCTGAATTTCCTTTAACAACCTCACCGTTTTTTTCTAAAATATCTATGTAGTCTTCTGCAATTCCATGATTGAAATGTATGAATTCTTCATTCACTTTTTCACGCAAATTTTGAATCCCCCAATATTTGCCATTAATGTAAACTACTGCCGGTCTGTATGCTTGTTGATCCAGTTCAAGACTCGATACCACCCTATTGCAAAATGCATCCCGCAGCATGGTGTTGTTAAAGTCATTCCCTGAATTGCGTAGAATTATGGTTTTGAACTCATTGATATCTTTATCCTCAAATATTTTATAATTTATACCATCAACCCCATACGACTTTCTTGTATGGATTGAAATCGACTTTTGAGGCAGCCCTCTGCTCCAGTTTCCAAATATTTTAATTCCGGCATCCAATTGGAAGGCCAGAGTTCCGTCCGGCTCGTACATGGCAATGTTGGCCGGACGTTCCCAATCTTCCCAAAAATTGGCACCAAAATGTGGAAATTCACTTGAGGCATTTTTTCCCATTACATAAATACCATAATCTATATCCCAAAGGTTATAAGGATCAGTATTTACAGAAACAATTGGCAAGTTATGCGACTCATTTATTAAATATGTATGAGTTGCAATTTCACCGGGAAGATGCCCTGAACGAATTACTCTGGCTCGTATTGTGGTAGTTTTTGGCAGAATTATCAATGATGAATATAAAGAATCGTTTTTATCAGGTTCACTTCCGTTGGTGGTGTAATAGATACTATCCAATGAATTCGTAGTGGATAATTGAAGAGTTAAGTTATTCTGGTAAAAACCTCCGGGAATTGAAAATCGGACCTTGGAAACCGGGGTTGGCAAATATCCTTTAGTAACATTTGAAAGACCTGGCGTTGGCTCATTGAAGAATACCCATGTTGTACTCCCATCTGGTTTTCTCCCTAGTGAAATGTCTGCCTGGATTTTTGCAGTAAAAACTGAATCCAATTGCAGGCCACTTGAATCACTTAAAATTAAATGTTCTCCATCAGATGAGATCTTAAAATTGGTATGCAAGCCTACCGGCGATAAGTTTATAAAAGGAGATATATATGTGGGATAGCCAGGATTCGTAACTTTACCCAATGTAAAAATTGGTATTGCTGTCAGATCTGAAGAAGTCAAATTGTGATTGTGAATCTGGATTGCAAGAATATTTTCACCTTCAACTAAATAGTTATGTACCGAATCAATTAAAAACTCATCAGGCAAACCACCCCGGTACATGGATGCCTCATGATCATAATTTTTAGCTGCCTGATCGAACTCTGGGGGTATGCCTCGTATTCCGATGTTTGATCTGGCAATTTCTACGCCATTTAAATACGCAACAAATCCATCATCCAAATCCATATGTAAATAAGCCTGTAGAATGTCGTTTTTGTTGGTGATAAAAATGCTTTTTCGAATAAACACAGACATTGAAGTTTCTATAATTGTCGAATCGTCGCCATCTCCATAGCCAAAACCACTTTTACCAGCTAGCCAATCCGTATCATTAAAACCAGCATCTTTCCATGAAGAAGCCGGCTCCGAAACCGGAATCAAATACTTCCACTCATCTCCAACTTCAATAATGGTTTCCCAGTGAAGACTTGGTTCTTTAAGATCTAAACCCGAAGCATACACCAACAAATGACTATTAGTGGCTAAAATGGTTGAAGGAAAAGTCCATTTTAGCGGCAGACTGTCAACATCTGAAAGCCCATAATTTTCCAGGTTGACTGAAGATGACCCTGCATTATAAATCTCAATCCAATCAGGTGTATCACCGGTATGATCATAAATTGTGGACAAATTGGAAGATTGAACTTCATTAATGAAAATGGTCTGTGCATATCCCGTGAAAAGCCTACCGGTCATTAGATAAAAAGCAAGCGCTGCCCTTTTAATAAAATGATTTATCCAATATACTTCCCCCAAAATTAATAAGTTCAAAAAATTTATAACCTAAATATTAACGTCAAAG
>DAOVVI010000011.1 GCA_030637245.1 Cyclobacteriaceae bacterium | reverse complement strand
TGTCGATCGAGTGAAGGAAGCCTTTGGAATCTAATTTCAGAAATATAAATAAATAAAAAGGGGCTTAAAAGCCCCTTTTTTAATGTGCGGTGATTTTATCTTTGTGTTTAATAATTTGTTTTTTTAATGCTTCTACTGCCAGATCGGAAGCTTCCTCAAAAGTTTTGGCCCGTTCTTTTGCAAATAGCTGATTTCTAGGAATATTCAATTTAATTTCAATTATTTTATTCTCCATATTGTTATCCTTATCGAGTCGCATAAAGACTTCCCCGTCAATAATTCTGTCAAAAAACCTATCCAGCTTATCTGCTTTTTTCTGAATAAACGTAATCAAACTCTGATCAGCGATGAATCGAATGGAATGCATTTGTAACTTCATAATACACTGTTTTTTAATTGAAAATAATTAAGCTTTAGGATGCGCCTGATCAAATACTTTTTTCAATTTGCCAAGCGAGTTATGCGTATAAATTTGCGTAGCAGCAAGACTTTGATGCCCTAGTAGATCTTTAACTGCATTTAAGTCTGCTCCTCTTTCCAGCAAATGCGTTGCATATGTATGTCTTAATATATGTGGACTTTTCTTATCAACTGAGATTCCTTGCAGGTACTTCTTCACAATCCTGTTTATCATCATTGGGTAACTCTTCCCTCCTTTAATAGATACGATTAGATATTCATTAACGTTTCCTTTAAACGCTTCATTTTTTAAAGAAATATAATTTTTAATCAACGAACTTAAATTACGTGTTATTGGAATTATTCTTTCCTTGTTACGCTTTCCCAATACCTTGATTGAATTGTTAAAGACATCAACCTTATTTACCGTCAATTCAATTAATTCACTAAGCCGGATACCTGTGCCATAAAGAATTTCTAGGATCAAATGATCTCTTTTTCCAATAAAACTATCCTCAAAAAGATTATAATCCAGAATCAGGTTCATATCGTTTTCACGTACAAATTGAGGAAGACCTTTCTTTGTTTTTAGAGGTGAAAGCCTTAAAACTGGATTTTTCTCAATGGTACCTTTTTTCAACAGAAATTTATAAAAGGACCTTAGTGTGACCAGTTTTCTATTAATGGAATTTTCATTCAGACCATTTTCCGAAAGAGAAATTATCCAGTCTCTTAAAATAGCGTGATTTGACGATTCAATTGAAGTTTCCGGGTAGTTTGAAGCTAAAAATTGATGGAATTGATTTAAATCGTTTTTATAGGAAATTATTGTATGGGCGCTGTATCGTTTTTCGTATTGAAGATATTTCAAAAATGCATTGGTCATGTTAGTGAAACCCGGGGTTGAGAACCAAGTTTACTAAACATAGGAAAAAGAATTATAAAAATAAATATTTCTAATAATTATCTTTCGCATACATCTTTTCCCTGTATGCAGCTTTAATCTTTACCGCTCTATTTTTTACGGATGGTTTCTCGTAGAAATTTCTACCTCTGATCTCTTTCAAAATCCCCGTTCTTTCAAATTTCTTTTTGAAACGCTTTAGAGCTTTATCGATTGATTCGTTTTCCTTTACGTTGATAATTATCATTTAAATATTTATTCAGTTTTTGAAAATCGGAGCGCAAATATAGAATTTCTTTTTCCCCCGAGCAAGATGTGTGCAACAATTTTATCCTAAATTTGTGCTTCGTTTTCGCTGTTCATATCCAAATTACAACTGTCCGAATTGTTCTGTTTTTGAAATTATCATTTTTAATTATTAATTCACATTGTAGTTTTGTGGAAATTTTAAACTAATGAAAATAGACAAACCTTCGATTCCGAAAGGCACAAGGGATTTTAGCCCGGATAAAATGCTAAAACGCCAGTATATTTTGAATACAATACGAAAGGTATTTGAAAAATTTGGCTATCAGCCACTGGAAACTCCAGCCATGGAAAATTTATCTGTTTTGACAGGAAAATATGGTGCCGAGGGGGATCAATTGTTATATAAAATACTAAACTCCGGAGATTTTCTATCAAGGGTCAATGCAGATGACATCAATAATGGTAGTAAAAATTTAACAAATAAAATCGCAGAAAAAGGCCTACGCTATGATCTTACAGTGCCTTTCGCAAGATATGTGGTCATGAATCAGCACGATATTACCTTCCCATTCAAAAGGTATCAAATCCAACCTGTCTGGAGGGCTGACAGACCACAAAAGGGGCGATATCGTGAATTTTATCAGTGTGACGCCGATGTCGTCGGGACGAATTCATTGGTATGTGAATCAGAGATTATTTTAATGATCAATGAAGTCATGCTTAACCTGGGGCTAGCTGATTTTACCACTAAAATAAATAACCGGAAATTACTGACTGCCATTACAGATTTGGTTGGTGAGCATGGAAAAGAAGCAATTTTTTGTGTTGCAATTGATAAGTTAGACAAAATTGGCAGAGTAAAAGTCGAGGAGGAGCTATCAAATAACGGTTTTTCAACCGCAGCCATCAAAAAGCTAGACCCTGTTTTTAATATGAAAGGATCAAATGAAGAGATCATACATCAATTAGAAGGTCTATTATATAACTCAGAGATAGGAAAAGAAGGTATTGATGAGCTTAAACAGGTGTTCGGGTTTCTGAATGATTTTGGCTTTGATGAGCAAAATGTAAAATTAGACCTAACTCTTGCTCGTGGTTTAAGTTATTATACGGGAATAATTTTGGAAGTAATAGCTAACAATTCTTCAATAAGAAGTAGTATTACCGGTGGAGGGCGTTACGATAACCTTACAGGTGTTTTTGGATTGGAAGGTGTTTCGGGAGTTGGTTTTTCTTTTGGCGTGGACCGGATTTATGACGTCATGGATGATCTGGATCTTTTTCCAAAAGAATATGAAGCTTCCACAAAGGTCCTGTTGTTAAATTTCGGATCTGTTTCATTTAAGGAGTCATTGAAAGTTCTGACCAGACTTAGAGCAGCAAATGTTAAAAGTGAAGTATATCCTGATGCTGTAAAAATTAAAAAGCAAATGAACTATGCTAATAAAAAAGGCGTTCCGTTTGTTTTAATAATCGGTGAGGATGAACTAAAAGAAGGAAAATTCCAACTTAAAGATATGAATACAGGAAACCAGCAAAAGCTGGAAATTCAGGAAATTATTGATTATCTGTCATAATTAATAGGATTTTAGTTACATCCTGGTCTGCTAAAAGGATTAATAATTAAATTTGGCATTACACGTTAATTAACAATCAAGTAATTCATAGTTTGTCTCCATTGCTTAAATATTTTTTTTCCGGCTTGTTTTTTCTGCTGTATGGATATTCACCGGTCTGTGCACAGGGAGCAAAATTTACTGTGAATTCAGAAATTGGATGTAATCCATTTACTGTAGCGGTAAATGATCTTTCCGGGGCAGCCGATACTGTAGCTATAAACTATGACTGGGGTGATGGAAGCCCATTAGATTCGACAGAATTCCATACTTATTCCCAACCTGGCATTTACACCATAATCCAGACTGTGGCTAATGCTGACCCTCGCCAGGACACAGTTGTCGTAGAGGTCATCAATCAATATCCTCCTGAGTATTACTTGTTTAATTGCAAGGGTACATTTGGTTCGGTCATGGTTCAGGATACACTTTATGAAGCTTTTGAGATAGATTGGGGTGATGGTAACAAAGAAATAGCGCCTGGTTTTTCATTCATTTCTCATGATTATGGAGTAATCAGCACTTTTGATGTTACCGTAAAGGGATTGATCAACGGTTCTCAGTCACCGAGTGATTCATCAAATTTGAATTGTTCTTCAACAACTAAAAGGTTGAACATGATAATTGATATCCTCCCGGCAACCATAGATCAAATACAGGTTTTAAATACCGATGCAAGCTTAGGAACCATTTCAATCAATTATACACTTATTCCGGACAATAATTATTTAATTGAAATAAAGAATCAAAACCAGGCAACTTTTACGATTATTGACACAATAAACCAAGTATTAAACCCAACAAATTATATCATAGAAAATCTGAATACGGTTGATAATTACTATTGTATAAGCATTACATCTTTCGATCCTTGTGATGGGGACAGGAAACAGTCTAATATCGGTTGTAGTATCAACATTCAGCTTACTGCCGGGAACCAGCAAAATGTGATCGACTGGGAAACTTCTTCTTCTGATTTTCTTAATTATTCTATTTCCAAAGACGGTTCTGCAATTGCCAATATAAATGTTCAGGGCCAAAATCAATATGTTGACAATCAGGTGAGTTGTGGCATAACCTATCAGTACCAGGTAAGGATGACTGAAAATAATGGTTTTTTTAGCATTTCGGATACCAGCTCGGTTACAGCCATTTCCACTGATATCCCAGAGCCTATCGAAAATATTTCTGCGACTGTAAATGGCCAGGATATCAATTTGAGTTGGGAAGAACCTCTGAATTTTTTAGCTCTAGGTTATATTATTTCCAGGTCAATCGATGGTGTTTCATTTGATGCATTGGATACGTTAACAACAACAGAATATCTGGATCCAGGATTATTTACCCAAAGCACGCAATATTACTACAAAATCACATATTTTGATGCATGCGGTAATTTGTCTGAAGAAAGCATAGAATCCAGTCCGGTTTTATTAGTAAGCGAATTTGACAAAACCATAACTTGGTCAAATTATGCAGGCTGGATAAATGGAGTAAGAGAGTATATTCTGGAAAAATATGATGAAAACGGACAATTAATTGAATCCATTCCTCTTGGTCTGTCAACAAGTTACCAGGAAGATCAGAGTTTTAATCCCTATCAATATATAGTATATAAAATAATAGCCATTCCAATTGATTTTGCAAATGGAAATATGGAGTCAAATTTATTAGAAGTTATATATAGATCAAAAGTTGCCTTCCCAAATGCTTTTTCCCCGGATGGTGATGGTTTAAATGATATTTTTAACTTTGAAAGTCGATACATTATGGCTGTAAATATGAAAATATATAACCGATGGGGAGAGCTTGTTTACCAAACGACAAACGTCGATCAAGGCTGGGATGGAACTGTAAATGGGAAACAGGCACCAATGGGCGCTTATATTCATCATACCGAATTAACCGATGATATGGGAATTACGTTTGTTAAATCTGGAGAAATAATATTAATAAGATAAAATTATAAATAATGGACATGTCAAATATGTTTGGTAAAATGCGTGAGATGCAATCCAAACTAAAAGAAGTACAGGAAAACCTTGACAACATCACAGCAGAAGGTGAATCAGGAGGTGGAATGGTGAAAGTGATAGTTAATGGAAGGAAAAAAATAATTTCTGTTAACATTGAAGAATCATTATTGACTCCCCAGGACAAAGAAATGGTTCAAGATCTTGTTGTTGCGGCAATAAATAATGCAATAGCAAATGTCGAATTGAAATCGAATGAAGAAATCAAAAAAACAACTGAGGGCATGATGCCAAATATCCCTGGCCTTGATTTTAGTAAAATGTTTTAATGGCACCAGTTTCGATCGTAATACTAAATTTCAACGGCCGACATTTCCTGGAAAAATTTCTGCCTTCAATCATCAAACATTCTAAAGGTTATGAAATTGTTGTAGCCGACAACAATTCTTCTGATGGGTCTGTAGATTTTCTGAAACATTCTTTTCCGGAAGTAAGACGTATTACTTTTTCCAAAAATTATGGGTTTTCCGGAGGATACAATAGAGCCCTGGATCAAATAAATAGTGATTTCTTCGTCCTCCTAAATTCAGATATAGAAGTTACAGAAAATTGGATTGAACCTGTAATTAAACTCTTTGATGAAGATGAGAAAATAGCTGCTGTCCAGCCAAAATTGCTCGATTTTAATTTCAAGGATAAATTTGAATATGCCGGAGGTGCTGGAGGATTTATAGATAAATATGGATATCCGTTTTGCAGAGGAAGAATTTTTGATACTATCGAGACTGATATTGGTCAGTATGATGATACAAGAGAAATATTTTGGGCAACCGGTGCATGCTTATTTATAAGGGCGAAATTATTTAAATCTTTCGGGGGCTTTGATGATGATTTTTTTGCCCATATGGAAGAAATCGATTTGTGCTGGAGAATGAAGCAAGATGGATATAAAGTATATCATTGCGGTGAATCGGTAGTTTATCATGTCGGGGGAGGCACCCTGGCATATTCAAATCCCCGGAAGACTTATTTGAACTTTAGAAACAGTTTATTGGTACTTATCAAGAACCTTCCCATTCAAAGTCTGGTCTGGAAAATGCCACTTAGATGGTTTGTGGATTATGTTGCTGTGATAAAATTTCTTCTTTCAGGAGATATAAGAGATGCTCTCATGGTAATTAAAGCACATATTTACATATGGAAAAATCTATTAAGAACATTAAAAAAGAGACAATCATTTCGTGAAACTGATGGAAATCTTACCGGTATATACCCGAAATTCCTCCTATTCACCTATCATCTTGCAAGAGTAAGAAAATTCAGTGATTTAAATTTTTAGAGGGCTCTAATACCACAAAAGGTTCTTTCTTCTTCTCAAATGTTTCCTCAGATTGATAATCCAAGCCAATCCCAGATAAATGATGACAGGTGAACCAAATGTCAGAAATGAAGCATATATAAAAAAAATCCTAATACTTGATATAGGAATATCTAATTTTTCACCTAGCCTGGTACATACACCAAATGTCTGTGTTTCGAAAAAATTTTGAATTTTTCTCATTTTTTGAAGTATTTTTGACTAATATCAAACTATAATTTATTCCTATACAAAAATAGCATCTTTTTTATTGTAATGTTGGAATAATTAAAATATAGCAATATTTTTGCGCAAAGCTAACTTTTAATTTAAATAGAAATCCAGATGAGAAAGTTTATTTACGCCTTACTAGGAGTACTGACTTTTTATGGTTGTGCCATGAATCAAATGATGAAGATGGCAAAAGACCAGCAGTTAACAGTAGATCCCGATCCGCTTGAAGTTCATGCAGATAAGGTGAATTTTGAAATATCGGCAGTACTGCCGGTTAAAATGCTAAAACCGAATTTGACTTATTCGATTGAAGCGTCTTATGACTATGCTGGTAAATCAGCAAAATTCGATGAAATCAAATTTGTGGCAAACGAGTTTCCGAATAGAGACTCACAGCAACCCAGAGTTTCAGAAAAATTTGAAATGCCTTATGATTCTGAAATGGATAAAGGTTCACTAGCCATCATTGGTTGGGGGACAAATGACAAAAATGGCAAGAAAAAAGGTCCAACTGAGAAGATGGAGATTGCCAAAGGTTTGATCACTACCTCAAAATTGGTTGCGCCTGCTTACTATGGTGCTTATGTAAGCTATGATTATAAAGATGAAACAGTTGATGGATGGACTCCTGATGAAGAATTGGAGCCAACTAATGTTAATTTTTATTTCTTACAAGGCAGTTCAGTATTGAGATCCTCGGAAAAGAAAAGTGATAGAGGTAAATTCTTCCAGGCTTTTATAGCTGAGAAAAACGTAACCAGAACTGTTACTATAACTGGTACACACTCTCCTGAAGGCCCTGAAAGAGTTAACAGCGATCTTTCTAAAAACAGAGCTGAAAGGATAGAACAATACTATGATCAAATGATGGATCGATACGACTATAAAGGCGCTGCAGAATCTATCAAATTTGTTCTAAAACCAGTAGTTGAAGATTGGACTGAGTTCAAAACGGCCCTTGAAAAATATGATGGTATTGATCAGGCAGCCAAATCTGAAATCCTTAATATAGTGAACGGATCAGGTTCATTTGAAGATAAAGAAGATGCTCTTCACAAACTTTCTTCTTATAAGAAAGTCTTCAAAGATCTCTATCCTGACTTAAGAGCTGCTAAAACTGAGATTTTAACAGTAATTGAAAAAAGAAGTGATGCTGAGATTTCGGTACTTGCTAAGCAAATTGCTGAAGGCAAACTTCCAGCTGATACACTTTCCTATGGCGAATTAGCATATGCAGCTTATCTTACTCCTTCTTTAAAGGAAAAGGCCGCTATCTATGAAGCTACAGTTAAAACTTATGACAATTGGGCTGCTCACAACAACCTAGGTGCAGTTTATTTAAATATGGCTGTTGAAGGTGAAGGTAACATGAACTCAAACGTTGAGAAAGCTGTAACTCAGTTCGAAATTTCCCTTAACAAGAAAAACAGTGCTTATGCAAAAGGAAATGCGGGTAGTGCTGAGTTAATGCAGGGCAATACTGAAAAAGCCTATTCTTCTGTCTCTGAAGCTGTAGCCATGAATCCTCCATCAAAAATTGTTTATGGATTCAATGGTACAAAAGGTTCAATAGAGATCATGATGGCAAAGTATGCTGATGCTGTTAAGTCATTATCTAATGCTGCCGACAATGCTGATAACTTATTCAACAAAGGTTTAGCACAGGTTCTTGCAAAAGATTATCAAAATGCGATCATTACTTTCGATGAACTTTCTGATAAAGACGGTGATTATGCATTGGGTTATTATGGCGCTGCAATCGCTTCATCAAGATTAGGTAAGGGAAGCGATGCTGTTAATAACATAAAGAAAGCAGTAAACAGTGATCCGGAGCTTAAGTCTAAAGCAGCTGGTGATCTTGAATTCGCAAAGTTTGCCTCAGAAAGCAGCTTTATCGATGCTGTAAAATAATTATTTCTTTAATATATTTAAAAACCCTCTCAGACGAGAGGGTTTTTTTTTGAAATCAAAAAGCCAATACTTTTGGTTATATGCAATAATGTATATTTTTGCGTTCCTAAAAATTGGATAAAATGGTAGAAAAACAATTCAGAGAAGTACTAAGAGACGCTATGTCAGAAGAGATGAGGCGTGATCCTAAAGTATTTTTGATGGGTGAAGAGGTTGCTCAGTATAACGGCGCTTACAAAGCCAGTCAAGGTATGTTGGATGAGTTTGGCCCGGAAAGGGTACTTGATACGCCTATTTCTGAATTGGGATTTACAGGTTTAGGTATTGGCGCTGCAATGAAAGGGCTAAGACCAATTATTGAGTTCATGACATTTAATTTCTCCCTTGTAGCCATAGATCAAATAATAAATGGCGCTGCTAAAATTAATTCGATGTCTGGTGGTCAATATTCAGCCCCAATAGTTTTTAGAGGACCTACGGGAAATGCTGGCCAATTGGCTGCACAACATTCACAAAATTTCGAAAACTGGTACGTTAATGTACCTGGCCTGAAAGTTATTATTCCATCAAATCCATATGATGCTAAAGGGTTATTAAAAGCAGCCATAAGAGATGATGATCCTGTAATTTTCATGGAATCTGAGCTGATGTATGGAGATAGAGGCATGGTTCCTGAAGACGAATATTTGATTCCAATCGGAATCGCCGACGTAAAAAAAGAAGGCAGTGACGTGACATTAGTTTCTTTTGGGAAAATGATGAAAATTGTTGATCAGGCTGCTATTGAGTTGGGAAACGAGGGAATTTCTGCGGAAGTGATCGATTTGCGAACGGTCCGACCATTGGATTATGAAAGTATTGTAAAATCAGTAATGAAAACCAATAGATTGGTTGTTGTAGAAGAAGCCTGGCCGATGGCTTCTATATCTACTGACATCTCATTTCACATTCAAAAAAATGCATTTGATTATTTAGATGCTCCCGTAACCAGGGTAAATTCTATGGATGTCCCTTTGGCATATGCTCCAACTTTGATAGAAGCGTCTTTACCAAATGTGAAAAGAACAATTGAAGCTGTGAAATCAGTAATGTACGTGTAGTACATTATTACCAATCGCAAATTGTTTCTAAATATTCTGCTGAACCATCCCTGAGCCAGCCATCTAATTGGGCTACCTCTTTTAATTGTTGACCACGCATCCTGGGCACAGCTACATATTTACAGCTTAATTCAGGGAGGGAAGTCATGTCTCCCCATAATTTTTCAAACTGAGTCACTGGAAATATATCCTCCTGGCCTTTACCCCATCTTTTCTTTACATCTTTAATTGTGATATAAGTTGGCATTCTCCGGGCCATAGTTCTGACTGCCTCCTTAACCAGGTTATCATTTGCCAAATCCAGTCTCTTTAAACCAAAAGCATCCAGTAACAGATCGATATCTACCCAAGTAGTACTTGAATTATAATAGCTTAACTCAAATTCAATTTTCTCATCAGATAAAGCAAGACCTTCAACTAGTCTTAAATTTCCATTAATTCTTGCCAAACCACCACCGCGGTCTTCAAGATTTCTCGAAATTACTTCTGTTGTAAGAGCAGCCCCATTTTCTATGTGCAATCCTAGTAGGGAAGGATCTGCATTAGCTCCCAGGGTATCGATATTGTGAACCATCAAATATTTGACTGCAGCATGTGATTTTAATACCATTTGCAATGTTCCATTTAACAACATATTTGGAACTTCATACCAATGCCCTACAGGGTGAACACATTGTTGAGGCAAATTATCTGTATAATCAGACCCTGGACTAAAATTCTTTGCCCATAATATTAATGCATTACGAAGGCTTTCCTGCATTTTTTGTTGTTGTTCATCCAGTAGTTGCTGAGGCATTTCTTCCCATTCAAATCGCAGGTCTCTTACCATAGGAATAAGCCGGAGTCCAATTACTTTTCCTTCGGATAGATACACAGGCCCATTATATCCATAATTATTCTCTCTCTTCAATGCATGTTTTATTGCCTCATGAGTTAAGTATGAGGTAGTAATTATGTGCGGAATACTTAGTCCACATAAAGCGGCAATTTTATTGCTTTTAGATAAATGTACTTCAATAAAATTCCTGTGCTTTCCTTCTATTTTTGCAAATGGATTCAATGACTTAACTACTCCTGCTCCTTTTGTCCACCGACTGCCGGCGCCACCAGCCAAAGATACAATAGCCAGTTCCCCTTTTTTTAGGGATTTTAAGCCTGTATTGTAGTGTCTTTCACTATTCCCGTTTAAGGCCATTTCTACATCGCCATCTTTTACATCTGTGATTTTTGCGCTTACCGGAATTCTATTTTGGGAAAGTCCTATTCTTCCACTTCTTAAATCTGTCTTTAGCTGGTTATGAAATACTGGGTCAAAACCATGGCGTTCCAGTAATTTTTCTAATGAGTTTGATTCGCTTGCCCCTATATTAATTTGGGGAATCATCCTGTCGAATAGGGTAGCAACAAATGAAGCATAGTCTTTTTTTGTCTTGCATGCTACCCCAAGCTGTTCCAATTCTTTTCTTTGACTAATAGGAATATTTTGCATTTCTTCCTTTAATACAGAAGGCACTCTAATGGCATAATAACCTGTCGGAAGCAAAGCTTCATCTCCTTTTTTAAAATAAGAATATGTACCGTTTTCATTAATTGAAAAATTATAAACCACCGGTTCCATGGCAAAGGGAATAGATTTGTCAAATTCTTTTTTCAAACTACTCATCAACTCCTGCAAGTAAATTTGCCCTTGCTCTTTTTTCGATGGATTAAAAATAAAACCCATCCCACCACCGGACATGCCTCCGAGCATCCAAAATCCCCAGAAATCTGATTTGAATTTTTTTCTTACTCCCTCTATAATGAGTTCCGTATATAAATTGCTCGCCCAAGGGATAATGGATTGCATTGGACCATCAAAGTTTTTGTCGGTGTACTCGCCTATCCCTTTAATATCTCCGTCTTTTAGTTTATCGACAAGAATAGCATAAATTTGAATTGCTCTTTTTCTGGAATGCCATTCTCTCTCTGACCTTAATAGATATTTCTCCGTTACCATTTCCAGGATAGGGCCTACATCTTGTGCCATGCCTCCATGAACAAGCACAAGCGATTCCTGCAAATTAGCACGAGTAAGTTCATTCACCTGATCAGTAAATAAAATGGTATGTTGAGGCAATAACCTGCCTTTACTTATGCCATATTCAGGATCGCCACCCAGGGCATTCACTCCATTAATTAGTTTTATTCCAGGCCAAACTCCACCGGAATCCTGCCACCCACCACCGGAACCGCCTATCCACTCACCCAAAATTGCCCGTGCGGCAACCAGTCTCCTTTCATTCTCTTCGAGTTGTCCGGTCAGGGATTTGGTTTGCCCTGATGCTCTCATGCACACAGATATTAAGGAAGCTAATAAATTGGTTGAAACCGCTAACCTCGAACCTTTCGGAATTCCGTTGACTTGTGAAACAATTTCAATTCCATAATCCGGACCAATAATTTGAAAAAATAGTTCTTCCAGAGTGATATCAGCTCCCTCCATCGCAGGAGGGATAATTCCAGAGGCAATCACAGCAGCTTTTACCAGTCCCAGATAATCTTTTGCAAAATCAAATACATCGGCAAGTTTCGAAATATCAGTTGTTACGCCCAGATCAACACTTGTTAATCTCAATACAGGCTCGTCAATAATTCTAAAAAATGTCTCAATTGGCGGCTTTGGAGCATTTTCATTTTCATCACGAACACTCAAATCAATAGAGA
>DAOVVI010000523.1 GCA_030637245.1 Cyclobacteriaceae bacterium | reverse complement strand
TAATCTCCGGGCCTGTATTAGCTTCTTCAACCAACTCCCCATTATTACTTGGTAAAAGATTATGGCGTGAAACAAGAATTGCCTTGTTTCAACAATCTATAGACATCAGGCAATCAAAAGATCACTTGCGGGAGCGTAGCTCAAGAGTGTCATTTGGAAATAGATGGATTTATGATTCTATAGTAGATGCTTTCAAAGAAGACATAGTAAGATTTGAGACACTGCTCAGCAATGATGAAAAGACAAATTCCATGAAATTGCTGGAAGAAGGTAATATACCTACGTTAGATGCCTTAATGGTACACAACAGCACCATATATAAATGGAATCGCCCATGTTATGGGATTTATGAAGGAAAGCCACACTTCAGAATTGAAAACAGGTACCTGGCATCAGGGCCAACCATTCCCGACCAGGTAGCGAATGCAGCATTTTGGTTTGGATTAATGTCCGGCATGCCTGATGAGTATCGTGACCTGCAAAATAAATTCGAATTTGACGATGCGAAAACAAATTTCCTCAAAGCGGCAAGAGATGGCCTCGACAACAAGTTTCAATGGATTAACAATACAAAACACAACGCGCAAGATTTGATATTAAACATGCTACTACCAATTTCCAGGGATGGCCTTCACAAATCAAATATCAATGAAAAAGATATTACCAAATATCTTGGAATCATTAAAGAAAGAGTAATGTCCGGAAAAACCGGATCTCAATGGATGATTGATTCTTACAACAACATCAGAAAAACCGGTACACGCGACCAGGCCCTGGTCGCCACAACTGCAGCCATTTACAACCGCCAGCAAGAAATGAAACCCGTACATGAATGGAGTCTCGCCGATATTGATGAGGCCGGAAACTTTCTTAACTATTATTTGCACATCGACCAGATCATGAGCACGGATATTGTCACCGTAAAAGAGGATGACTTAATTGATTTAGTAGCCAATATCATGGATTGGAAACAAGTAAAGGATGTGCCGGTTGAAAATACTAATGGAGAACTCGTAGGTTTGATGACTGCCGGACTTCTTGTCAATTTTCTATGTAAAAGCAACAAAGAGAAAAAGATGAATTCCAGAATTCGGGATTTTATGATCAGAAACCCGGTTTCCGTCTCACCGGAAACAAGTATTTCTGATGCCCTCAAAACCATGATAGAAGGAAAAACAAGTTGTCTGACAGTAGTGCAAGACAAAAAACTGGTGGGCATGGTAACAGATCGTCATTTTGTAAAGGTTTCAGCAAAATTGATTCGTGATCTTAAATAATTATTGAGAGCATGATGGAATGAGAAAACGGAATATGGATAAAATAGATTGATAAAAGATTGATGAGAGATTGATGAGAGATTGATGAAGATTGATGAAGATTGATGAAGATTGATAAAAAAGTAAATTTATCCAACATAGTCAATGAATAACGTTTTCTCATTTCAGCATTTCAGCATTAACACATTTATCGATTTCCACTAAAATAGCAATAGAATCAAAAAGTTTTTATTTTGAGCAATCCCATTAGCATCGATATACGCCCAAAATTGGAATCACTCCAACGCAACATCGGTGTATTCAAAGGAAACAAACCCGGCCCTAATCTCATTTTTTTTGGCGGTATTCATGGCAATGAACTTTCGGGGATATATGCGTTAAAAAAGGTATTGGATGATTTGCATCAAACAAAACCTAAATTCAAAGGAAGTATTTATGCCATTGCAGGAAATTTAAAGGCAATAGAAACCGGGAAAAGATTTATTGGCAAAGACCTTAACCGGATTTGGTTCCCCAATACATTAATTCCTAAGGAAGAAAGAACCAAAGTTTCTGAATACAATGAGAAAATTGAAATTCTGAATAAACTCATTGAAATTCTGGATAATGGACAGCCTACGTTCCTTTTTGATCTTCATACGACCTCATCACACAGTATGCCCTTTATTTCCATAAGTGATACACTCAAGAACCGAAGAATAATTAAAAGCCTTCCGGTTAATTTGGTGCTGGGATTGGAAGAGTTATTAGATGGGCCCATGTTCAGTTTCTTCAGCGAATTGGGTCTACCTGCCATACTTTTTGAGGCCGGTCAACATGATGCTATTTCATCTTATGAAAATCATGTTTCGTTTATCTGGATGATCCTGGCTGAATTAAAATGTGTCAAAAAAAGAAACATGCCTGATTACCACAAATTTGTGGAGACCTTAAAGAAGAGTAGTCCGGGAGGCAGCAAGTCTTTTGAAATCAAATATCGCCACTTTATACATGATCAGGAACATTTTAAAATGAAAGAAGGGTTTGTGAATTTCCAAAAAGTTGAGAAAGGAGAAACCATAGCT
>DAOVVI010000151.1 GCA_030637245.1 Cyclobacteriaceae bacterium | reverse complement strand
TCCGGCTGAAGGTCTTACCTGGAAACCAACAATGATTCCGTCTGAGGCAGAAGCTAATAACACATCAGATTCACTGATTTGACCAACTGCCTTATGTTTAATATTGATCTGAATTTCTTCAGTGGAAAGTTTTAGAAGTGAATCACTTAAGGCTTCCACTGAACCATCAACATCTCCCTTTATAATAATGTTCAATTCTTTGAATGAACCGATTGCCAATCTCCTTCCAATTTCATCTAGGGTAATGTGTTTCTTAGTTCTAAGACCTTGCTCTCGTTGAAGTTGTTCTCTTTTATTCGCTATTTCCCTGGCTTCTCTATCCGAATCCATCGCATTAAATTTATCACCGGCCTGGGGAGCGCCATTCAATCCCAGCACTAAGACAGGTGTAGCAGGAATTACTTTATTCACCTTTTTGTTTCTGTGATCATACATAGCTTTCACTTTCCCGTAATGAGAGCCTGCAAGGATTACATCTCCGACTTTCAGGGTTCCTGATTGAACTAAAATGGTGGTCACGTATCCTCTGCCTTTGTCTAATTCAGCTTCTACAACCGTTCCAACAGCTTTCTTGTTTTTATTGGCTTTCAATTCTAACAATTCGGCTTCAAGCAATACCTTTTCCAATAAATCATCAATTCCTTGACCGGTTTTAGCGGAGATATCCTGGCTTTGGTATTTACCACCCCAATCCTCTACAAGGATATTAATATTTGCCAATCCCTCTTTGATTTTATCCGGATTGGCATTTGGTTTGTCAATTTTATTTATGGCTATTATAATTGGAACCTCAGCAACTAATGCGTGATTAATAGCTTCTTTCGTCTGAGGCATTATATCATCATCAGCAGCTACCACGACAACCACAATATCTGTAAGTTTTGCGCCCCGGGCTCTCATTGCCGTAAAAGCTTCGTGTCCGGGTGTATCAAGAAAGGCTATTCTTTTCCCACTTTCAGTTGTAACATCATACGCCCCAATGTGCTGGGTAATTCCTCCGGCTTCTCCCTCGGTAATTTTTGTTTTTCTAATAAAATCAAGAAGAGATGTTTTACCGTGATCTACGTGACCCATAATTGTCACAATCGGTGCCCTTTCATCAAGCTCTTCCTCTTTATCTATGCTAATTTCAACATCCAGGTTTTCTTCTTCATCTACAAATTCCACAACAAATTCAAACTCTTCTGCAATAATGGTTATCGCTTCAGCGTCAAGTCTTTGGTTTATTGAAACAAACATCCCCAAACTCATGCAGGCTGATATAATCTCATTTACAGAAGTATCCATTAATGAAGCCAAATCATTGGCGGAGATGAATTCACTTACTTTGAGAATTTTCGATTCTTCCTCCTCTTTTTGCAATTCTTTTTCGTGAGCCTCAGCTATAGCAGATCTTTTTTCTCGACGATATTTAGATCTACTTACCTGATTGGATTTTCCCGCTCCACTAAGTTTTGCAAGAGTTGCCTTAATTTGTTCCTGAATTTCCTTTTCAGAGGGTTCTGCTTTTTGAGGGCGATGTTTTTTATCTTTTCTTCTCAATCCCTGGCTCGGAGGCTTGGACACATTATCTACCTTCTGTTCTTTAACATTTTCATTTCTAAGCCTCTTTCTTGGTCGTTTTTTCTTTTTCTTTTCTTTACTGTCATCAGATGAGGCGACAGGTTTTTCTTCTTTTTTAGGAAGTTCAATTTTCCCAAGGACCTTCAAGCCTTTGAGTGTTTCAGCCTTAGCTTCAATTACATTCTCCTTTTCCTCCTTCACGGAATCTTTACTTTCCTTTTTTTCTACAGGCTCAGGAATCTCCTCAATTTCTTCAGTTTTTGTTTCTACAACTTCTTGTATTTCTGGCTCTTCCTGTACGGCTTCCTTTACTGTTTCCGGTGGGACTTCTTTAATTGCTTCAGGTTCTATTTTTTCTTCTTTGGCAATTTCTTCTTCTTTAGGAACAGTTTTTTTCTTTTCAAGGTCTATTGTTCCAACAACTTTAATTCCTTTTAACTTTGGCTTTTCAGAAACAATTTTCTTTTCAGCTTTATCTTCGGCAGTTTTAGATTCTGAACTGAATAATGTTTCTTCTTTATGATCGAATTGATGGCCCTTGATCAAGATCTCTTCTTCATCCTCGTCTCTTGATGGTAGATTGTCGCTTTCTGTGTCAAAAATTACATTTTCTGAGTGCTTACTACCTAAAGAAAGGCTTCTGGCTTCCTCTTTGTCAAGCTCTGAATCTGCAAATTCTTTGAAAAGCAAATCAAGTTGTTCGCCATCAATCTTGAAATTCGGATTGTCTTCGATTTTATAGCCCTGGGAGTCAAGAAATTCAATAATTGTATTTTTCCCAATATTGAGTTTCCTGGCTACCTGACTTAATCTCATCATTCTTACTGCCATTAATTCTTATATTAAAGTTGTTCCACAAGCAGGAGCTATTCAAATTCCTGCTTGATAATATTCAATACAGCTTCAATAGTTTCCTCTTCGAGGTCTGTTCTTCTACCCAGATCTTCTTTTGAAAGGGCACTTACACTTCTTGCTGTATCTAGTCCAATTCTCTTAAATTCATCAATTACCCAGTCATCGATTTCATCTGCAAATTCATCCAAATCCACATCTTCTTCAATTTCTACACCCTGAAGATCTCTGAAAACATCAATCTCCATACCAACCAGCTTACTGGCTAATTTTATATTATGCCCTCCTTTTCCGATTGCTAAAGAAACTTGATCAGGTTTCAGGTAAACGGATACTCTGCCTTCTTCCTCCTCAAGCTTTATATTGGTAATCTTAGCAGGACTTAAAGCTCGGCTTATGTAAAGATCAAGGTTTTCCGTGAAATTGATCACGTCAATATTTTCATTTTGTAATTCCCGAACGATGCTATGGATTCTTGATCCTTTCATGCCAACGCAAGCGCCAACAGGATCAATGCGATCATCGTAAGATTCTACTGAAACTTTAGCTCTTTCGCCGGGTTCACGAACCACTTTTTTAATTGTAATTAACCCATCAAATACCTCGGGTACTTCATTTTCAAATAGACGCTCCAGAAAAATTGGAGACGTTCTTGAAAGTATAATTTTTGGATTGCCATTTGACATTTCTACTCGGTGTACAATTGCTCGTACGGAATCTCCTTTTCTAAACCTGTCTTTTGGAATTTGTTCTGATTTGGGCAAATTTAATTCGTTTCCTTCCGCATCGATTAGCAGCGCTTCTCTTTGCATTACCTGATAGGCTTCGCCAACAATAATTTCACCAACTAAGTCTTTATACTTCAAAAAGAGATTGTCCTTTTCGAGGTCTTTGATTTTCTGAATTAAAGTTTGTCTTGCAGTCATTACAGCCCTTCTTCCGAAATCAAGCAGTCTAATTTCTTCAGCAACCTCTTCACCAATTTCAAAATCCGGTTCTATTTTAATTGCATCTGAATGACTTATTTTATCATAATCCCAAATGTCTTCTGAATTATCATCAACAATTTCTCTGAACCTCCATATCTCCAAATCACCTTTGTCCGCATTTATAATAATATCAAAATTATCATCAGTCTTATATTTCTTTCTGATCATCGTGCGGAAAACATCCTCTAATATCCTGATCATCGTAGGACGATCGACATTTTTATGCCTCGCAAATTCGGCAAACGATTCAATTAATGTTGAGTGATCCATCGTTTTATCTATATGTCAAGTTTATTTATCTATTTAAAATCTGAGAACTACTTTGGCCTCTTCGATATCACCAAGTGATAACTTCAAAGATTCGCTATTCAACTCCTTCTTAATTTTACTTGATTTTATTGAAATTTCTATTTCTTCATCAATCACACCAAGAAGCGCTCCCTGGTACTTTTTTTTATTTCTTGTTATTACTTCCAATTCTCTCCCAATATGTTTTGGATATTGTCTTATGAGCTTTAGCGGCTTATCAACACCTGGTGAAGATACTTCAATTATATATCTTCCTTCAATGAGGTCCCTTCCCTCCAATTCGTCAGAAAGTTTTCTGCTAATCTTAGTACATTCATCAACATCGACATATTGATCGCCATCAATAAAGACCTGGATTTTTTGATTTCCGGGTTTACCCTTAATGTTGACTTCGACAAGAAAAATCTCATCATTGTCAATAAATTGTTTTACCAATCCGGCAACCTCTTTATTCAAATCCATTTATTCCAAATTTTGAACCATTAAAAAAGGGGACTTTGGTCCCCTCAGGCTCAGTACAAATTTCGATGCAAAGGTAAGGGAAATGAGTTTGAAAACAAATAATATAAAACACTAAACAACCATTATTATCAATAAATACATCTCTTCTATTCACTATTTATCATAGTGATGCGTTTTTTATTATCATAAAATATCAATTTTCTTAAATTTGCGCCATGCAAAATCAATTGAGAGTATATAATTCACTCACCAGAAAGAAAGAAATATTTGAACCAAACAACCCTCCATTTGTAGGTATGTATGTTTGTGGGCCAACTGTTTATAGTGATGTGCACCTGGGAAATGTAAGGACTTTTTTAAGTTTTGATATAATCTACAGGTATTTGAAGCACCTGGGTTATAAAGTGAGGTATGTTAGAAACATTACTGATGTGGGCCATTTGGAGAGTGACGCAGATGAAGGTGAAGATAAAATCAGTAAAAAAGCAAGGCTGGAAAATCTGGAACCAATGGAAATTGTTCAGAGATACTCCAATGATTTTCATCAGGTCATGGCTAAGTTTAATATTCTTGATCCTGATATTGAACCAAGCGCTACAGGTCATATTCAGGAACAGATAAAAATGATTGAAAGGCTTGTCGAAAAAGGTTTTGCTTATGAAGTAAATGGATCAGTTTACTTTGATGTTCTAAAGTACAATGAAAAAGAGAAATATGGAATTCTTTCAGGCCGTGTACTTGAAGAATTGATGACCGGATCAAGAGCGCTTGACGGGCAGGAGGAAAAACGAAATAGTGTAGATTTTGCTTTGTGGAAAAAGGCAAATCCTTCTCATATCATGCGCTGGGATTCTTCCTGGAGCACTGGATTTCCTGGTTGGCATCTTGAATGCTCTGTGATGAGCGCTAAATATCTTGGGGAAACATTTGATATTCATGGAGGTGGAATGGATTTGAAATTTCCGCATCATGAATGCGAAATTGCTCAATCTGTAGGCGCTACTGGAAAGCAGCCGGTAAAGTATTGGTTGCATACAAATATGCTTACGATTAACGGGCAGAAAATGAGCAAATCATTAGGAAATTCATTCTTGCCGGAAGAATTGTTTAATGGTAGTCATGAACTGTTAAATGAGCCATACAGCCCAATGACTGTTAGGTTTTTTATGTTACAATCACATTATTCCAGTACCCTTGACTTTTCCAATGATGCGCTAAAAGCAGCGGCTAAAGGTTATAAAAAAATGATCAATGGATTGGTATTGGCTAAAAATCTCCAATTCGTTAAAGATAATTCTGTAGAAATCAATGAGAAAACAACAGGTCAAATCAATGGAATAATTGATAATTGCTATCGTGCTTTAAATGATGATTTCAATACAGCTCAAGCTATTGC
>DAOVVI010000048.1 GCA_030637245.1 Cyclobacteriaceae bacterium | reverse complement strand
TGCAATCCATTTTCATTTTTAATGATCAATTTTTTTATAATTGATTTTGATGGTTTATTTGATAAAATTGTAACAATAGTTTTAGGCTCTTTTTTTGGGGAATCAGATATAACTAATTGATCTGATAGAAATAACGATTTGCGTTTACAAAATTCGACTAAATTTATGGTTTGATTAGGTGGGAGTAAAATGGAAATTTTTCCGGGCTCATTTATTAAACGAGTAGAAATATCAATCAAGGTTTTAATAGATAATCCCGTTTCGTGCCGCGCATGATTGATTTTGTCATTTGGTGATTTTAGTTGGTTTTTATAAAAAGGAGGATTGGAGATGATGAGGTCATACCTTTTACTATTATGGTTAGCAAAATTTTTGATGTTATCATGATAGCATTTGATCCTATCGTTCCATGGACTTTGTATAATATTTTCTTTTAATTGATCAAAGGCCTCATGCTCAATTTCAACAGCGTCAATTTCCCCATGATATTCCTGGGCAGCCATTAAGGATAGTATTCCTGTTCCGGCGCCAATATCTAAAATTTTACTTGGTGAAAAATGTGGTAACCAGGCTCCCTGAATACATGCCACAGTGGTTACTTTCATGGCACATCGATCCTGATAGATAGTGAATTGTTTAAATTTGAAATAATCGTTAGCCACCGGTTTATTGAGAACTATTGTGCTTTAAATCCATTGTCAATTTGGAGATTTCGTTCTCTTGAGCTTAGGACAGCCAATTGGTCGCATCGTTCATTCTCAGGATTACCTGCATGACCTTTCACCCACTTGAATTTTACCTTCTGCCTTTTATAAGCCGGAATAAACCTAAGCCAGAGATCCGGATTCTTTTTGTCTTTAAAGTCTTTTTTTACCCAGCCCCACAGCCAACCTTTTGTCACTGAATCTACTACATATTTTGAATCTGAATAAATAGTGACTTCAAGTCCATCTCGTGTCAGGGCCTCCAATCCTTTGATGACGGCCAATAATTCCATCCGGTTATTAGTGGTTTTCCGAAAACCTTCGCTCAATTCCTTACGGTGCTTCCCATATTTTAATACCACGCCATATCCACCCGGTCCCGGGTTTCCTTTGGATGCACCATCTGTATAAATGATTACCATATCAGGAGAGTAAATTGTCTTTTAATAATTTGATAGCCAATGACAGTAGAATAATCCCAAAGACTTTTCTAAGAATGTTAAAACCACCCTGGCCAAGCTTTTTCTCCAACCAGACAGAAGATTTCAATACAATAAAAACAAATACAAGATTTACAATAATACCGATCAGTATATTCGTTTGCCCATAGGCGGCTTTCAAGGATAAAATAGTGGTTAATGAACCTGCCCCGGCAATTAGCGGAAATGCCAGAGGAACAATAGAAGCTGAATTTTCAACACCTGGATCTTGTTTAAAAAACGATCGGTCCAGGATCATTTCCATGCCGATGATCAAGATGATTATTGCTCCTGCTATAGCAAATGACTCTACGTCAATCCCAAACAGATTGAGAATCACCTCGCCAATAAATAAAAAAGCAATCATGATGACGCCGGCCACCAGGGTAGCTTTACCTGATTCTATCTTCCCATTTTTTTTCCTGAGATCAATTATAATCGGTATCGAACCCAGAATATCGATGATTGAAAACAGGATCAGCGTAACTGTGGCTATTTCTTTGAAATTGATCATTTGCACACTATCCAACCTCGGTAAATCAATTATTCAAAAAATGCTCAACAGCCAGCCGATAGCTATCCAGGCCAAATCCTGCAATCACGCCCTTACATACAGCAGAAAGATAGCTCGTGTGTCGAAACTCTTCCCGGGCATGGACATTTGAGATATGCACCTCTACAACCGGACTCGTAATTCCTGCAATGGCATCACGAATGGCAACAGATGTATGTGTAAACGCACCGGCATTTATAATTATTCCATTTATGTCAAATCCCACTTCATGGATTTTATCTATAATTTCCGATTCTGAATTGGACTGGAAATAGCTTAGATTTGCCTGAGGGTAATTTTTTTTCAGTTCAGAGAAATAATCCTCGAAGCTTTGATCACCATAAATATTTTTTTCTCTTTTACCGAGTAAATTTAAATTTGGACCGTTGATAATTAATAGTGCCATTTAGCTACTTTTATTAAATGAATTGGGATAAACTCATACGCCAGTTTGCCAATTATCTGAGGCTTGAAAGATCACTTTCCGAAAATTCCATTCAGGCCTATGTAAGAGACGTTGCAAAACTAAAACAGTTTGTCGAGAACTCCAATAATCCTATCGGCCCAACAAAATTGTCAGCAGAAGCTATTCAGGAATTTCTTCAAAAGATAGGAGAAATCGGGATGTCAGCTTACAGCCAATCGAGGATACTTTCAGGTATCAAATCCTTTTACTCATATTTAGAGTATGAAGATATTTTAGTTGATAATCCCGCCGCGCTTATTGACTCTCCAAAGCTGGGGAGAAAACTCCCCGAAGTATTAAATATTTTTGAAATTGAGAAACTTCTTGAGTCAATTGATATGTCCAAACCGGAAGGCGCCCGTAACCGGGCTATGGTGGAGACACTCTATAGTTCAGGATTGCGTGTTTCAGAACTTGTAAATCTGAAAATGAATCAAATTTACTTTGATATTGGTTTTTTGAGGATAATTGGCAAAGGAAATAAGGAAAGGTTAGTTCCTGTGGGTAAATCAGCTATTAAATATATTAACATCTACATTGAAGAGATCCGTTGCCATCTCAGGATCAAACCCGGATTTGAGAATTATGTTTTTCTAAACCGACGAGGAAAAAACCTGACAAGAGTGATGGTCTTTACAATAATTAAAAAATTGGTAAAGGTGAGTGGTATTGATAAAACTGTAAGCCCCCATACGTTTCGTCATTCTTTTGCCACTCATTTGGTAGAAGGAGGGGCAGATTTAAGAGCCGTCCAGGAAATGTTAGGCCATGAATCAATAACAACTACAGAAATTTATACGCATCTCGATAGAGAATATTTAAAACAAGTAGTCGAAGAATTTCATCCAAGGAGCTAAGATATTTTGCTAATCTCTTGCATTATAACCGGAAGATAAAACTCACTTTTTTTAGCGATATATTGTTTTACTATGGAGTGGAATAATTAATGGCGCTGGTTTCTAAAATAGAGCTGACAATTACATTTGTGAATCTTTGCATCTTAGAGCCTTTGCAATTAAAATTTTATTGCCACAAAGACAAATATACACTAAGAATGCTCCAAATTATACACACCAAATTAAGTAAGAGGCCAATTAAATAGCTGAAAATAAATCATTTGAAAATCAGGATTAATTATAGGTACCGAACCTTCAACTAGGTTAGGTAAAGAATATTTTTTTTGGATAGAAAAAATTATAAACTATACTATCCGGATGATGAAGTAAACAAAAAAAACTGAAATATTGCCCCCTTTTTTATCCGAACAAAAATTCGTTTGTCGATAGTTTTGAACCGTCCGTCTAAACTTTCCCCATGGTTATAGAATACTTCAATAATTGATATAAATAATATTAACCTTTACGTGAAAAATTGCCTGTTCACGGATAGGCAAATCAGTTGACAACAGACTTCGCAAACTGTCAAAACCATGATTTCTATTTTTTGAGGATATAAATAGTTGCAGTATTGGTGGATTTGACTCCTTAACACTTTTATTTAATTGAATTTAGAAAACTTCTGGCAAGGGAAAGAAGTGAAGGGAATTATTGTTTAACAAATAAACTTAAGCGTAGGCGATGGAAGAAATTAAAGATTTAATTAAAATTGTCACTGACAACACAAAGAGAAATCTACCGCTACTTGATCTTAGAAACCAACATCTAAATGGGAATAAGGAAATGAACCTCTTTTTAGGAATAAAAAGCGGGGAATTTAATGATGATGTTGAAGCGTCAAATGGTATATATGGGAGCGAAGAGGTGGATTTTAAATTTAGAATGCTCAAATCCAGATTGAACAGGAAATTATTGAATCACCTGTTTTTCATGGATTTTTCATCTAAAAGCTTCACAAAAGCTGCAAATCTATACCAGGAGGCGTTGGATTATATGCATTTTTCTAAAATGCTTCTCAATATTGAGGAAACCAAGTTAGGCACCAAACTGCTTTATAAAACAATTGATCTTGCCAGGGAATGCGAATATACAGTAGTCGTAATTGATAGCCTGAGAGCGCTTCGGGAAGTTTATGCAAAAACGTACAGACCTAAATTATTTCAAAGTATAAAGATACAGATTGAGGAATATGAAGCATTAGAAAGATCGGAAGAAAAAGCTGATGCGATATTTCAGGAAAACAGGCTGGCAATTAATAGTACTGTCAATAATATAAAGAAAAGCTTTGAACCATACCTGAGGGCAATTGAAGAATTAGAAGCATTATACCGTAAAACCAATTCCTACAACATTTTTGAAAAGTATTTTAAAATTAAGGTATGGTATTATGAGCTTAAAGGAGATTTTGACAATGTACTGAAGGTGATTGGCGATGTGCAAAAAGAGCATGATAAAGGTAATATAAACCAACGTAGATTCGACAACCTGTTTGCTGACTTTGCAAAGGGGAATGCGCTTATTAAACTAAAACGATTTGAGGACGGAAGTATTTTCCTTGAAAAAATGCTCAATGAAATTGACAATACATCCAAGGAATGGTATGCATTTGCTGAGAAATATGTCATGCTTTACATCCAGAATAAACAGTTTGACAGGGCATCGGAAATATTCCTTAGAGTGGCTAATAACAAGTCATTTGACAAATTGGAAGAAATAGATTTATTGAGATGGAATATTTTCAGAAGCTATTTGTATTACCTGACCGGAAATAAGAAAATTATCAAGAAGTTCGATTTCCGTGATTTTATTGAAGAGACTCCGGAGTTTCTAAAAGAAAATGCTGGTTATCATGTGGCGATCCTGATTTTACAGATTTTGAATGGTGCTGATGGAGATCTTTCGAAACTTCATTACAAACTTGATGCAATTGATGAATATGTAAACCGATATTTGAATAATAGTTTCAGCAAAAGGAGTAAAACTTTCTGTAAGCTATTGCATAAAATTGCCATTCACAATAGAGATTTTGATACCATTGTTTTTAAAAGCAAGTATTTGAAAGAGAAACTTTTTGAATCGGATGTAGCCGGAGAATCTTTTGTGGACTTTGAGGTTGTGCCGTATGAATTTCTTTGGGAAATTGTACTGGACGGAGTGAAAAACTTTAAAAAGTCCGCTTAACAAAAGCATTTTTTAATTTAAAAAAGCATGGAGATATTGATATCATTTCCATGCTTTTTTTGTTGCCTTTCGGCTTATTTCGAGAAACTACCAAACTCGAAACCAAGCTTTTTCTATCTGATCCGATCGATAGAGCGTACCAGATCTTCATCCTTTTTTATAAACCGGTTTGACATAGAATTGAAGATCATTGCCCCTATTGGTAAAAAGTAACCGGGTTTAAAAATGCCCCGCGCATCCAAATCCATTTTATTTTCTCCCTGGTAAATAAAATAGGTGGCAGTAGCAATATAGGCCATCATAAGAAAAGCATTGAGCGCACCTAGCTTAATTTGCACGGTTCTCCTTTTGAATTGAAATATAGAATAAAGGGCTATCAGACAGACGACTGCACTTAATCCAACTAAATAAAACATTTGGTTCGTTGCTTTCAATTCCCATAAATTGGGATTACTATCGTTTTGTTGGTATTCATGCCAGTAGATGGCGTCAAAAGTATATTTAACCCCGGTATCCGGATTTGATTTTTCCCAAATCGGAAAAACTAAAACCAATGTCATGCAGATGATGACCCCCAGGAGAAAAAGTGTTTGAATTCGCTGAATCATAATAAATCAATTTTCAAATAACTTTGCAAAGGTATAAACTTTGACAAAGTTTAGTATAGGGAGATGAACATTTAACAGATCAGTTATCTTTGTTGCCCAATATATTCTAACATTGAGATACTTCTTTGAAATATCGTATAAGGGCACAAATTACCATGGATGGCAAATTCAACAAAATGCCATCAGTATTCAGCAAGTGATACAGGAAAAGCTGAAACAATTGGCTAATGATGATATTGAAATAACCGGAAGCGGAAGAACTGATACCGGGGTTCATGCAAAACAGCAATTTTTCCAAGTTGACTTCAAAAATGAAATTAAAGGCGAAGATTTTAAATATCACCTCAACGCGATTTTGCCAAAAGATATCCTTGTTCGCTCGATTAGAAAAGTAAAACCGGAAGCTCATGTACGGTTTGACGCAACTTCAAGGAGTTATGAATATATGATGATCCCCCTTAAAGATCCCTTTAAATTGAATGAGGCATATATTTATTATCGATCTCTAGATCTGGAAAAGCTAAATGCCGCTTCAAATATTCTGATCGGCAAACACACATTTAAGTCATTCAGTAAAGTAAAAACACAGGTAAATAATTTTAATTGTGAAGTTTATAGCGCATACTGGCAACAAGACGGAGAGTGTGTTGTTTTTCATATCGAAGCAAACAGATTTTTGCGCGGAATGGTAAGAGCGATTGTAGGTACATTGCTTATGGTAAATGAAGGGAAAATTGAAATAGAGGGCGTCCATGAGATTTTGGTGAGTAAAGATAGATCTAAGGCAGGGAGATCGGTGCCGCCGGAAGGATTATATTTATCAAAAATAAACTATCCTATTCATATTTTTGAAAATTAGCCTGGATAATCCAGGAAATAATTAAAGATACTTATAATGAGTTAGAAATCACGCCCGCCTGCCGGCGAGGCAGGGTATTGACATTGAATTCAAAGGTTACTACTGAAAATTTAGTTTAATTAGTTTTTAGCAGAATAATCTGAAAGTCAATACCTTATCTCTAAAATTGAAATATTTATGAATTATTAAGGTTAGACTAAGTGCAGAAAGAGAAAAATAGCGGGAATATCATCGATTTTAAAGTTCTACAAAGGTTGTATGAATACATAAAACCGTATTCCTCAAGATTTTATTTGCTGATTATTCTAACCATCGTTATGGGTGTAATTGGACCTATACGACCACTTTTAGTTTCTTATGCGATAGATGATCATATTGCGATTGGAGATTATAAGGGCCTTCTCGACATTACGATAATTTTGGTTATTTTGCTGACAGCCTCCGGGGTTTTCCAATATTTGCACACCTACCTTTCAGGATGGCTGGGACAATATATCATTAAGGACATCAGGGTAAAATTATACAAACACCTGCTGAGAATGCAGCTCAAGTTTTTTGATAGAACCCCGATAGGAAGGCTCGTTACAAGGGCTGTATCAGATATTGAAACACTTTCCGAAGTATTTAGCCAGGGATTGGCAGCATTAATTGCAGATGTACTGCAATTGGTTTTTATCTTAATCTTTATGTTTTATCTGGACTGGAAGCTTACTTTGATGAGCCTGAGCACGTTTCCATTGTTGGTGATATCTACATATATATTTAAAGAAAAGATCAAACATGCATTCAACGAAGTGAGGAACGCCGTTTCCAATCTTAATTCCTTTGTCCAGGAACACATCACAGGCATGAGTATTGTGCAAATTTTTAATAGCGAAAAGCGGGAATATAAAAAATTTGAGGAAATAAATAAGGAGCATAAACGAGCCAACATAAAAACAGTTTTGTACTATTCGATATATTATCCTGTTTCCGAAGTGATCCAGGCTTTGGGAATTGGCTTGATTGTCTGGTTTGGAGCAAAAGGCGTTATCCAGGAATATGCCACGTTTGGAGATTTGACAGCCTTTATCATGTATTTGAATATGTTTTTCAGGCCAATACGACAAATCGCTGATCGATATAATACATTGCAGATGGGAATAGTGAGTTCATCAAGAATTTTTGATTTACTGGATAGCCGTGATCAAATCCCAAACGATGGTTTTTTCATCCCTGAAAAATTGGAGGGAACTGTAGAGTTCAAAAACGTGTGGTTTGCCTACAATGAAGAAGATTATGTATTAAAAGACATTTCATTCAAGGTTGATAAAGGTAAAACGATCGCGCTTGTTGGCGCAACGGGAGCAGGCAAGTCTTCCGTTATTAATTTGCTCACCAGGTTTTATGATATCAATCGAGGCGAAATCAGGATCGATGGAGTTTCTGTGAAAGATTATGAGCTCAAAGCGTTACG
>DAOVVI010000409.1 GCA_030637245.1 Cyclobacteriaceae bacterium | reverse complement strand
GTTAAAAATTGTGTTTTTTTCAGGATGCGTTAGGTCAACGACACGTTCAATATATTGATGATTCATAATATGTATTGTTTTATTTTAAATTCTAATTTTATTAAAGTACCCAAAACAATTGACAAATAAATTCTTGGTCTTTTGACATACTATTTAACCAAAGCTCAAATTTAATTGTTTTCTTATTCTACTAAAAATTATAAAAGAGATCTGTGATAATTAATATCACCATATTTCTATTGCTTACTTTTACCACCACATCCGGTTAGCTTCCTCATTAGTAATAAAATCGTGATACATTCCCAGCCAATACGCTTCAAGATATCCAACTCCTCCGATTTCCGCTCTTAGCGCCCCACTGTCATGCAATATCAATGAAGTATCAGCCCATGATTTTCCTTTGTCATGGCTCACATACATACCGGCAGGCGTACTTACATATATTTCGTTTGAATAGCGGGAAGAGAAAATAGCATCTACTCTTGGGATATATAATCCCTTATTTTTTACTTCCCATGTGTTACCGGCATCATGGGTAACTGCTACCCCTGATTCAATCATACCATACCAGGTGTTGCTGTCTTCTTTATCGACAATAAAATCTTGGATTGATATACTTTTAAGTTGATTTAGTAACATCATCAACTCACCAACGGGTAATGATTTTCCATCCTTTGCGTGAACCATCCACTTGAAAAGAGGATCTAATTCTTTTACAATCGGAGTCCATGTTTTTCCTTCATCTTCACTTACAATGATAATATTTCCTTTATAAGCCCATTCGGATATTAGAATGGCGCTAAATATTCTTTTACCATGTACCTTTGTCCACATGGGCTTGCCGGGAAAGGTCATCACTTCACTAAACCCTCTTCCCCGGATTGTCTGCTTCGGCGGGGTCCAATCTAAATTTTCATTTGTTTTACAATATAATCCCTGGGTTGTTTGCAAATACATTTTCGGATCGGTATCACCAATATCAATGGCAAAATTTTTAGACGGCATATCAGGTGTTTTGCCACTTATTAAATCCCATTCTTTAGCTGCTCCCCACTCACCGAAATCATGACTAACATATATTCCTTCAGGTGAAACAGCATAAACGATGTTTGAATTCTTACTGTTTTGATAAAAATGATCTACAAGCAAATCGGAAGATCTTTCCCATGTATCTCCGCAATTAAAAGAGCGAAAAATTCCATGGTCAGTTGCCGCAATAACAAGCCATCTGTACTTTGGGAATAATAGAATATCATGAACCCCCGAAAGCATCTTTATTTTTTGCCAGGTTTCTCCTTTGGTTAGGCTTCGGTAAATACTACCATTCTTTTCTACAGCGAATTGCACATAATTATCATAAGGTGATATTTCCAGAGTTGTTACAGTTCTGCTCAGCCAGCCATCTAAATCATAGGGTGATCGTTTCCACTCATATTCGTTGTCTGACGGACGCGCATAAACCGGCAATGGGTGAAGCGCTTTTTTATTTCCGTTTACAGTATAAAACTCAATGTCAGTTCTAATGCTATTCATCTGGGGTTGTAAAATCCTATTTGTGGGAAATGTTTGCAAATTCCATATTGAACTTTCACCATCGCCATATTCATCTCCAAGAACTGCCTGATAAATAAAATTAAACCATGATTGTTTGTCATTTTTATGGACGCTCCATGAATCCCTTACACATTTTCTATAAAATGTAAGAAGATCTTCATCTTCCTCAATTAAATTCAAAAGATAAAGATCTGGAAGTAGATGGTCTGTATCATCATAATTTTTGCGTGCTTCTCCCATAAAGCTCTCCTCTGAATCTTTAAATTCTCTATACTGTAAAATGCCAACCCATTTGTCATACAGCTCTTTTACTTTTTTATTGCCGGTAATCAAATATGCAATTTTTAAACCTGTCGTCGCCATAATTGAGCTTCCCGAAGGACGGGTATCTCCATCGAGGGCACGCCATCCACCGATCAATTCAGTGCTAATATCCTTTCCATTTTCCAGCATCACATTCATGTTGTTATTAAGATGAGCCCAGTTTGACATATCTTCAACTATCTCCCGAATAGCTTGTTTTTGAGCATCATCTGCGGCAAGGAAATAGTAAATTCCCAAACCCCTGAAAACCTGATCATAATTATGATGGCTCGGCCCTCCACGATATCGTAAATACGAATATTTCCCAACTCCTTGTTCCCATAAATCACGGGTATCCTCTTCCCCCCAGCGATAACCGCGCTCACTATATGATGGTCCATGTCCCAGTGCAAAACCTCTTGCCAGATAACCAGGTTGCCCACTGACTAATGTTAATATTCTGATCCCGGAAATAATTTCATCGGCGCGTTCATATGCTTTCTTAAATTCGTTGCTGTTTTCTCCTGCCGATTTTCTTAAATATGCAACATGGAAGGCTTGGGCGGTAATAAGATTTCCAGTCCATGAGCTTGTATGAGCAACGTTTGATAATCCTGTTGTTCCATGATCAACAAACCATCCCTTCGGCAACTCGCCGGTGGTATTTAAGGTTTTCCAGGCATTTTCCTGTGAGCCGGCATAAAATTTTGTTGGAGGACGCAAACGTACTGAAGATGGATAAGTTCCTTCAATGTTGTGTCGTTCTTTAGTGTTTTTTTCAAAATAGATTGCTTTGTCATGCAGTGTTTTTTTCCAACTTCCCCAATCGTGATAATCACCTGCGATACGATATGTTACATGCTTAATCGCCATTTCAGAAGATTCATTGTTTACTTCGACTTCCATTTTTTGCCCAAATAAATTACCTGACAAAACCAGACTTAAAGCCCATATGCTAATTGATTTAATGTTTTTCATTTCCCCTGAACTATTGTAATATATTGATTTGCGTCTACTCCTTTATAAATTTCTTTATCGCCTTGCGGCCAGGTGATTTCGAGGTGATCAATTTTATCGTATTTTCCAAGTCCAACATGCAGCCTTGGATCATTGTAAGATAAATAGGTGGTAGCCCATTGATTTACCAACACCTGGGTTTTATCCCCTGTTTTCACGGTAACCAACGCTCCGTTTGCAGAAGCCGGGCCAAACTTTCCTTCCAGGGTTATCCCCAGCCAATTATTCTCATTGCCTTCGTTTTTCAATAGAGCAGGAGTTGCTTTCAAATCAATGTGAGAAACTATAATATCCAAATCTCCATCATTGTCAT
>DAOVVI010000512.1 GCA_030637245.1 Cyclobacteriaceae bacterium | reverse complement strand
TGATCACGCCAAGAGAGGAGGATTTCAATAAAATATCCATGAAGGATGCACAAGATATTTTCCAACAGGTTTGCCTGAATGAAATAAAATTTGAGCAAGTTATCTCAGGAATCATGAAATAATGGAACACCAAATCCGAACATACAGGCCGGAAGATTTATCAAATCTCACCGAATTTCTCAATGCAAATCTGGATTATGATTCCTTGAGCAAAAGTCTCCTCAAAGAAAAATTGGAGGGCGACCCGGATTGGGAACCGGAGAAAGCATTGATTTGCCACGACGGCGAAAAGATCATTGGATTTATGCAAGGCGTCATCCGTGATATCCGGGGCACAAAATATGGGTATATCAAACTCATGGCTGTTGGGAAAAGTTATCGAAGGCAGGGAATAGCCAGGGCGCTTTATGAGGAATTGGAAGGCTGCTTTATCTCAGACAATGTTGACGTAGTTCGGATTTATGACGTTCCCAAAAATTATTTTATGCCCGGAATCGACCCCAGATATACCGAAGCGGTATGTTTTGCTATTCGCATGGGATTTAAACGATTTGGAGATGCCACCAATTTAATCGTCGATCTCAACGAATCGGTCTGGGATACAGCCAGGGAAGAAAAAAGTCTTAAAATCCATGGAATTGAAATAAAACGGGCAGAAGTCCATGAGAAGCAAAATGTAATTGATTTTGTTAAAGACGAATGGGCGCTTTGGACACACGAAATTGGAATGGCTTTTAATGATGATCCCCCATCCATTCACATTGCACATCTTCATGCCCGCCTGCCCCGCCACGGCGGACAGGCGTCGAGGCAGGGAAAAATCAAGGCATTTTCTGCTCACAATGGCAACAACAAAGGAACCGGCTGGTTTGGACCAATGGGCACGCATCCTGAGCTGAGAGGCAAAGGCATTGGAAGTATTCTCCTGAAAAGGTGCCTGAAAGACATAAAGCTAATGGGGCAAAAAAGAGCTATAATCCCATGGATTGACCATATTGATTTTTATGTCCATCACGCGAATGCCCGGGTGGACCGGGTTTTTTGGAGATATGAAAAACTACTAAAATGATGAATACAAAAATCCCGACTATAGACGTCGGTATCATGTTTGAAAAAGAGATCCATTTTACCCTTCAAGGAGAATTCAGGGACTCAAGAAATGATCTGTTGACCGGTGAATGGAAGGTATGGTTTGAAAACGGGAACATTTATCTTTCTAATAATCTGGCTGCGTTCCAGATAGAAGAAAGTTTTACTTTAGTACCCGAAAATCCGGAAACTACATCGATCACCCTTCACGATGTCACCATAGGTATCAATTTCCATTGGGAACGTAAAGAGGATCAGGTTTTTAAGGGCGGATTAAAATTTATAATTGAAAATGAGCGGATCACGGCCATCAATCGACTTTCTATTGAGGATTATTTAACCAGTGTGATTTCTTCGGAGATGAGTGCCACTTCCTCATCGGAATTGCTCAAAGCCCATGCAGTGATTTCCAGGAGTTGGCTGCTGGCGCAGATTGAAAAAAATGAAGAATTAAAATCAACTTCTGCCGCATATCAATCTTTCACTGAGACGGAAGATGAGCGGATTCGTTGGTATGATCGGGAAGACCATGAGAATTTTGATGTCTGTGCAGATGACCATTGCCAGCGATACCAGGGAATCACAAGGGCTTCGACAAAATTGGTGGAACAGGCCATCCTGGAAACTTTTGGAGAGATTCTTTCCTATGATAATAAAATTTGCGATGCCAGGTTTTCGAAATGCTGTGGAGGTAAAGTTGAAGTATTCGAGAATGTTTGGGAACCTGTCAGTCATCCTTACCTTCAAAAAATGGTTGATAACGACAAAGACCCGGTTGGCTTTAATTTAAACCTGAAAGAGGAAAATGCTGCAGAGTCATGGATTTTTGGTAATCCAGAAGCCTTCTGTAACACACATGATAAAAAGGTGCTTTCCCAGGTCCTGAATGACTATGACCAGGAAACAAATGACTTTTACCGTTGGAAAGTAACCTACAAACAGAATGAGATTAGTAAACTAATCTATAAACGGATAGGGATTGACTTTGGACTTGTCCAGGATTTTATACCTATAGAAAGGGGCGAATCCGGAAGATTGGTAAAGCTGAAAATTGTTGGAACGCAAAAAACAATGACCATTGGTAAGGAACTGGAAATCAGGAAGGCCCTAAGTGAATCTCATCTATACAGTTCGGCCATTGTCTTTGATAAAGAAGAAATCGATGGTGAAATTGTGTTTATCCTGAAAGGAGCAGGTTGGGGACACGGGGTAGGCTTATGCCAGATCGGTGCTGCAGTGATGGGAGATAAAGGATATGTGTATAAAGAGATTTTAAATCACTATTTTCAAGGAGCAAAACTGGAAAAGAGGTATTGACATGTTAGAATTACTCATTCTTAACACTGAAATTCCACCTCCTTAATCCCCCGCCAGCGGGGGAGATT
>DAOVVI010000098.1 GCA_030637245.1 Cyclobacteriaceae bacterium | reverse complement strand
TCAAAAGGTTGAACAGCAGAATACCATTGTGATCTTCCGGAAATAAACTGATAAGCCAGTGGATCTTCATATCCCAAATACTGCATTCTCATATAATAGCCTTCTTCCTCCGGTGTCAGTACATCTATCTTGTAACGATCGACATTCTGATATTCATGACCGTATTTAAACTGTATATTGAATTTACCTTTTTTTCCACGTCTTGTATTCACAATGATTACACCATTAGCTGCCTGAGCGCCATAAATTGCGGTTGCTGAAGCATCTTTCAGGATAGTGAACTCTTCCACGTCATTCATATCAATTGCACCAATATCATCCTGTATAAAACCATCAACAATGTACAATGGTGTATCGCCACCAAATCCCGGAGTAGTACCCCCCCTAATCTGTATGGCAGGAGCTGATCCTGAGCGTCCGTCATTTTGAAGGACTACAACCCCGGATACCTTTCCGATAAGTGAATTCAATGCATTGCCACCGGCAGGAATATTTTGCAGAGGTTCTGCATCAACCGTTACAATAGAGTTTGTAACTTTTGACCTGGATTGTGTGCCATATCCGGTAATTACAATCTCATCAAGTTGGGTGATATCGACTGCCAATACAATATCGACTACACTTTGATTGCCAATAGCAACCTCTTCCGATATGTAACCTACCATACTATAACTAATAGTGGCGTTTTCAGGAATACTAAGTGAATATTTCCCGTCTATATCACTAATAGTTCCTTCAGATGTACCCTTCACAAGTACATTGGCACCGGGCAGAGCTTCTCCTTCATCAGAAGTAATAGTACCCGTTAAGGTTCTTTCTTGAGCTGACGCTGCCAGAGTGCAGATCAGCAACATTAAAGCAAGAAGGGGCACTTTATATACCCATCTTCTTTTCAGTCTTTCGTAATCTTTAAACATAATTGAAATGATTTAGGTTAATTGAGAATATTCCCAAATAATTATAGGATCAAAGTTGACCATTTAACCAACTAAGCATGGGGCAAAAATCCTTCATAAATGGTCTGCAATCTCTTTTTGACAGGCTCATATCTTTCTAATAAGGGGTATATTTCTTTCAGTTGTCTCTAAAAATTGTTAATTTGATATTTTTACGACAAAAAAAATCAGGGCTATTATTCGCAATAGAAACGAACATTCAGATATAACAAGTTGTGTGGATTATCAAAAAAAGACTTTTAAAAATAAAAATCTTTTCGCTGGCACTTTCGATGTTTACGGTTAGTACCACGGTAGGGCAGGAAAACTATTGGGGCAATGCTGAATCCGAAAAAAAATTCAATCATCTTCAGACAGAACAGGGACTTTCATCCAATGTTATAAACTGTGTATTCCAGGATAAAGATGGGTTTATGTGGTTTGGGACTGATGCCGGTCTCAATAGGTATGATGGCTTTAGAATTAGGAATTACAATTATGGCTTAAATGTTAGCAATGGTTTAAGTAATGGAGCAATAAAAAGTATAACCCAGGATCGGAGTGGAATAATTTGGATTGGAACAGAATGGGGGTTGAACAGGCTTGACCCTGTGACGGATAGCATCACTTATCATCTATCTGATGAAAATTCTGCTTTCACGTTAACTAACAATACAATTGCATCTATAGTTGAAGATAATGATGGCGTTTTATGGATTGGTACTTTTTCAGGATTAAATAAATTAACAGGTTGGGACAAGGCAGGTAATCCAATTTTTAAACAATTTCTTCATGTTTCATCGGAATCATCCTCATTGAGTAATAACAGGATATACCATATTTACTGTGACAAAAAAAATAATATTTGGATTGGGACTGAAGGCGGAGGGCTAAACTTACTGACTGAAAAATCCAGAAACACAAACAACAATTTCATCCATTTTCTACATAAATCCGAAACCCCTAATTCTATTTCAAATAATATAATATACAGCATAAATGAAGATTCGTATGGAAATATTTATGTAGGTACTGACGAAGGATTCAATATCATTTCGATGAATAATGAAGACACGTTGATTCATTCCTATATGACAACCCAGGAGAATAAAGATAGGCTACAGGAAAATAGGGTATTCTCCATTGTCCCCGATGATCCCGATATGAATGATAAAATGTGGATAGGAACTTATGGCAGCGGGCTAAACTTATTTGATCCACTAAAAGAAACATTCATAGTCTATAAAAAAAATTCTTATGATCCTCAATCTTTAAGTATAGATTATATATACTCCCTTTATGCCTCTGAAGATGGTATGCTATGGCTCGCCACAAGAGATACGGGAATCGATTGGATAAACCCTGAAAATCAACGGTTTATTCATTTAAAATCTATACAAAATAATCCAAATAGTTTATCAAATTCAGTTGTGAAATCTATAGTGGAAGATCGTCATGGCAAGTTTTGGTTTGGCACATTTGGTGGAGGACTTAATATGTACGATCCAAATTCCAAATCCTTTACCGTCTACACGCACAACCCTTCTAACCCTAATAGTATCAGCAGCAATATTGTAGAGTCTCTTTGTTTTGATTATAGTGGAAGACTTTGGGCCGGAACATCCGGTGGGCTTTGTTTATTTGATGAGAAAAGCAAGCAATTCACTCGTTATGTACATGACCCTACTGATCCAAACAGCCTTCCTCACGATTACATCTGGAACATTGCTCCCAGCAAAAAAAAGGATGGACTTTGGCTGGCCACATACGATGGTCTCAGCAAATTTGATTGGACTAATAACAAATTTTATTCATTTAAAAACAATCCTTCTGACCCAAATTCATTGAGCTATAATTATTTGCGATCTGTAAATGAAGATGATCAAAACAATATTTGGGTATGTAGTTGGGGCGGTGGATTGAATAAACTGGATTTAACTACAAACCAAGATCTTAACAATGTAAAATTTGAACATTTTCGACATGACCCGGAAAACCCGGAATCCATTAGCAACGACCTGGTTAATATATTTTTCATTGATAACAAAGGGCATTATTGGGTAGGAACACAAGGAGGAATAAATAGATTTTATCCGGATAAGGGCACATTTAAATCTTATACCGTAAATGATGGATTTGTGGATAATGTTGTAAAAGGAATTCTGGAAGACGATGATGGATTATTATGGATAAGCACTCAAAATGGTCTTTCAAAATTTGATCCGGTAAAAGGTACTTTTCAAAACTATCATAAAAAAGATGGATTGCAGGCAGATGTTTTTACGCTTTCATCGTGTTATAAAAATTCGCGTGGGGAAATGATGTTCGGAGGTGTTAATGGCGTAAGTATATTTAATCCTGATAAAATAATAGAACGCATTATCACTCCTCCGGTTCAAATAGATAGAATTCGAATAAATAACATTGAATTAAGCGCTGGCTATAAATTAAACGGACGGGTTTTAATTGATAAGTCTATTTCGAAAATGGAGGAAATACAATTGGATCATGATGAAAATGTAATCACATTAGAATTTACAGCAATCGAATATTCGTCTCCGGAGATGCTAGAGTTTAGTTATCAATTGGAAGGTGCTGACAAACAATGGAATTATGCCGCTTATAACGAACGGCAGGTGACATACTCAGGACTGGGAGCGGGGAAATACCTATTCCGCTTAAGAGCAACTAACAAAAACGGAAACTGGGGTCAGCAGGAAAAACAATTAAAAATCACAGTTCACCCTCCTTATTGGGCAACGAACCTGGCATATTTTATATACATCCTTATAATTAGTGGACTTGTATTTATAATCTACTTCAACGTTCGAAATAGAATAAAATTTAAACGAGAGCTCGCTGTAGAAAAAGAGGTTCATAAACGTAGAATGAAAATCGAGGAGTTTAAACTCAGGTTTTTTACCAATATATCACATGATATAAAAACACCTCTCACCCTCATTTCTGTTCCACTCCAACGGATGATGAAGGAACCCAATAATATTAGCAACACTCAACGCATGCATTATTTCAGCACAATGCACAAAAGTGTTCAAATGCTTTTAAGGCTTGTCAATCAACTATTGGATTTTAGAAAAATAGAGAATAAAAAACTGAAATTAGAAGTAAATGAAAATGACCTGGCTCATTACCTGAAAGAGCATGCAAGCAGTTTTATCGATTATGCAGAAGAGAAAAATATTCACTTTAATATTGAACTCCCGGATGAGAGGGAAAAAATTTGGTTTGACCCAAAAATAATTGATAAAGTGATCTTTAATCTGCTCTCAAATGCGTTCAAATTTACGCCGGTTGGAGGAAGCGTTACGATACAGTTACTTGAAACCAAGAGCGAATTAAGTCTTTTGGATTCTACTGCAAAAAATGAATTTGAATATGGCGGATTTATGGTGAAGGACTCCGGTATTGGAATTCCGGAGGATAAAATGAATGCCATATTTAAACGTTTTGAGCAATTAAAAAGCGGGAAAGAAATGGGTGTCGGTACCGGAATTGGTTTGGCAATTGTAAAAAGGCTGGTAGATACTCACCGGGGGCATATTGAAGTTGAAAGTAAACCAGATCTGGGATCTACGTTCAAGATATGGATTCCAATAGATAAAAGTGCATATGATGAATCAGAGATAAATGACGCATCTGAAATAAGAAATGTTCCTGTAAGTGCTGATCAAATTTCTGCAAATGAAAATATCTTAATTAAAGAAAGTACCAATGAATCCTTATCAAATGAAATAACTGAATCTTCAAAAGCTGTGAATATTCTGGTCGTTGAAGATTACAGTGAAATGAGGGCATTTATCAAAGACATTCTCAAAAATAACTACCATATTACTGAAGCTGAAAATGGCAAAAAGGGGTATGAAAAGGCGCTTCTGGAAGGACCAGACTTAATTATTACCGATATTATGATGCCGGAAATGAGCGGCCTGGAGCTATGCAAAAAAATCAAAAAAAATGTAAATGTTAGTCATATCCCAGTGGTAATGTTGACTGCCAGAAACACAGATGAAAATGAAATTGAAGGATTGGAAACCGGCGCTAATTATTTTATAAAAAAACCATTTAATGTAGATCAGCTAAAACTTGTGGTCAGAAACATCCTGGAATACCGGCATAAAATGCAACTTCGTTTTTCCGGTAATAAAATTCCCGAACCAAAAGAAGTTACCGTGACTTCGGCGGATGAGAAATTTTTAATAAATGCTGTTTCCATTTTGGAAGAAAATATATCAAATTCTGAATTTTCGGTTGAAGACCTGGCCAAACAAACCGGGTTGAGCCCGGTGCATCTTTACCGAAAATTTAAATTTTTAGCAGGAATGTCATCCAACGATTTCATAAAAACATTTAGAATGAAGCGTGCAGCTCAATTGCTGAGACAAAACAAAATGAGAATTTCTGAAGTCGCCTATGCAGTAGGCTTTAATGATCCACGTTATTTCAGGAAATGCTTTAAAACGGAGTTTGGGAAAAGCCCAACGGACTTTGTCAAAGATTCAGAGGTTAACACTGCATGAGTTTTACGCTATATTAATTGTTTGCTCTTTATCTCTTTCAGCGTTTTCCAAGCCATCAAATACATTCTTGGAATATGGAATGGCCCTTTCCAAATGTTCCCTTTTAGTGTACTGGATATTCTGCCATCACGATGCAGATACCCGAACCACTCGCCATGTTCTTTATCCGGAAAATGTTTGAATGTCCAGTCGTGGATCATTTTGTGCCATTTGGCATATTTCTCATCTCCGGTCATTTCGAAGGCCATGAGGGTAGCAATGACAGCTTCGTTCTGCGGCCACCAGAATTTCATGTCGTGCCAATATTCCTGAACAGGCAATCCTAAAACGTCCCGGAAATATATGATTCCTCCATATGCTGCATCCCAGCCAATTTCCCACATCCAGTCAAGCATGGTAGTTCCCATTTTGATCAATTCCGGATCGTTATTCCGATACCTGGCTTCCTGAAGAATAAACCAGGCGCCTTCAATAGCGTGCCCCGGGTTTAACGTTCTACCATCAAAATGATCTATGAATTCCCCATGTGGGCCAACCGTTTCCATCACCGCTTTATATTTCTCGTTCATAAAGTCGGATCGTATTTCTGAAATCCATTGATCGATATATTTTGTGAACGATGGGTCACCCAGATTTTTTCTCAATTCCTGAGCAGTAGCTATTCCGATCATTGGATGCCCCATTCCTTTCATCTGCCGGTTATCAGTAAATTTAGGAGCAATCATTCCGGGAGTAGATGCATGCTTAAGGAAAACATCAAACATTTCCCTGGCGAGCATTTCATACTTTTTTTCTCCCGTTGCTTTGTACAATGCAGCAAAGGCAATACTGGCAAAAGTTTCAGAGAAAACATAGCGCCTTTTTCT
>DAOVVI010000515.1 GCA_030637245.1 Cyclobacteriaceae bacterium | reverse complement strand
TCTCAGGTAGTGTTTGTCCAATAGTGCCTGATCTATGGAAGATACCTTTTTAATTTTTAAAGTAAAATAGGTCATCTTTGCTACTGCTTCCATCACGACCGCATTTTGTACGGCATCTTGAGCATCACTACCCCAGGAAAAGGGGCCGTGATTATTAACCAAAACTCCGGGAATTGTATTTGGATCGAGGTTATGGAAAGTTTCTACGATTACATTTCCAGTTTCTTCTTCATAAGCAGAATTGATCTCCGAATTAGTTAATTTCCTTGTACATGGAATATCCCCATAAAAATAGTCTGCATGAGTAGTGCCTAATGCAGGCATGGGTTGGCCCGCTTGTGCCCAAATGGTAGCCCATTCGGAGTGTGTATGCACAACTCCTCCGATATCAGGAAAATTTTTATATAGAATAATATGTGTTGCCGCATCGGAAGAAGGTTTATAATTGCCTTCCACCACATTTTCTTCCAGGTCCACCACCACCATATCTTCCGGTTTCATGTTGTTATAACTTACGCCGCTGGGTTTAATGACGACCAAACCTTTTTCACGATCAATAGCGCTTACATTGCCCCAGGTGAAAATCACCAGTCCATGCTTCACCAATTCAAGGTTGGCCCGACAGACTTTTTTCTTAAGCTTTTTTAACATTTTTTAATCGTTTTAAATCCCAAAAAGAGAACCGGATTCGTTGAGTTTCTTATACTTTTCCTGATCAAATTGATAGTAAAAGGCACCCCGCTTTGAAAATTCCTTATCCTTTTCATTGAGCTTCTGAAATACTTTCATAGATAGAATTTTCTTTCTGAAATTGGCATTATCCAGCTTTTGCTGCAGGATGGCTTCATATAATTTTTGCAGTTGGGGAATTGTGAATTTCTCAGGCAACAATTCAAAACCGATGGGTTCGAACCGGCTTTTATGCTTGATAATCCCAAGGGCCATTTCTACCATTTGGCCATGGTCAAAGATCAATTTCGGAATTTTATCGATATCAATCCATTCAGCGCCATGGCTTTTGGTCAATTCCTTATCAGATTCGTCAATCTTGATAAGTGCATATACAGCTACAGAAAGCACTCTTTCTCCCGGATCACGATCTAATTTACTGAAATTGTAGAATTGTTCTAAAAAAACATTCTTCAATCCTGTCCATTTGGTAAGAATGCGTTGAGCAGCTTCTTCAAGGGTTTCATCCGGTGGTAAAAAACCACCCATCAAAGACCAGCCTCCTTCCTGGGGAGGCCTGCCTCGTTTGACGAGCAGCAGTTTTAACTGATCCTTGTCAAAACCAAATATGACACAATCGACAGCCAGTAAGTGTTTCGGTTCTCCCGAATAAAATTCTACCATTTTCTTTACCAGAACAGGAAGTATAATAATATGAAAATCACAACGATTCCCAGGGCCGCAATATTGAATACAGGCCTGGTCTTAAAAATTTCCTTGTCCACATCGATTGCTTTTGCATCCGCTACTTTCATTTTCACATTGGTGATTAAAATACCGCCAACAAAAGCGATCATTATAGAAAACATATAAATTGATGAAAATGCAAGATGTTCTAATGGTTTGGAAAGCGTTAGCCCAAGAATAATACCAATTGCTGACACTATGATCAAAGCCCAACCTGTATTCAGCGCTGCTTTTCCCATAAAACTTTCAGGACATGCAGATTGAACTTTCTTTCCTTTGTCAAGAAAGCTAATTAATGAAGCACCAAAAACAAGTATAATAAATACATAACCCATTCTTAACTGGAATGGAGAGTCAGGAATTATCATTTTAAATATTATGCTAAATGCAAATGTACCTGCTGCTGCGAACCATGCTGCATTCGTAGTTGCCTGTCGCCAGAATAGTCCCATAAAGAAAACTACGCATACCCCAGGATAAATAAATCCAGTAAATTCCTGGATGTATTGGAACGCCTGGTCGAGTCCACCAAGCAATGGTTGAGCTGCCAGGGAAGCGATTAATAAAGCAATAAAAGCCACAATTCTTCCTACCAAAACCATTTGTTTGTTCGTAGCTTCTTTATTCATGTAATTTCTGTAAATATCCACTGTAAATATGGTGGATGTACTGTTGATCATCGAGGCAAGTGACGATACAATTGCAGCAACCAGGGCAGCAAAAGCCAGACCTCTTACGCCAACTGGCACAAAATTTTTCAATAACCATGGATACGCTTCATCGGATTTGCCGATTTCTCCAATTGAATCAATTGGTTTTACTTTGCCTACCGCCAGCTATTCCGTGAAGTAATTATTTATTAAAACATATGCTGTGATGCCTGGTATGATTACAAGCAACGGGACTAATAATTTAAGATAACCCGCAAAAACCAACCCTTTCTTGGCTTCATCCAATGATTTTGCAGCCAATCCTTTTTGTATTATATATTGATTGAATCCCCAGTAACCAAAGTTTGTTATCCACATC
>DAOVVI010000008.1 GCA_030637245.1 Cyclobacteriaceae bacterium | reverse complement strand
AGTTTTTCTCTGTATTAATTTCAATAATTCCTCCTCTTAATGAAAATTTAATAGCATTGGAAATCAGGTTCTTGAAAATGATATTCATCATATTCGGATCTACGTAAGCCTTAAACTCATCGGGGATCTTGTTTTTCAGCCGAATCTTCTTTTTATCGGCCATAGACTTCAGTAATTGAATATTTTCTTCTGCTAATTCCTTCAACTCGATATTCATCGGTTTGGCGCTAATTCCATGCATCTGGCTTTTTGCCCAATTGAGCAGGTTGTCAAGAAAGATCGAAGTATTGTTAATTTTGTCTGTGAGCTCCTTTGATATCAAGGTAAGTTCGTCTTCAGAAAGAGCTCCAACTTTCATAAGTGCCAGGGTTCCTTTTAATGAGTTTAAAGGGCTGCGGAATTCATGGGAAATAATAGAAAATAGTTTGTCCTTTATGCCATTTAATTCCTCCATCTCTTTTTTCTGTTCCTTTATCTCATTATGTTGTGTTGTGATCTCGTCATTTAAACGTGACAACACGTCATTTTTTTGAAGAATTTCTACCTTCTGCTTTTTCAATAAAACGTTAGCCTTCTTTTTTATCTGGTTACCACGATAATAAATCACAGCTAAGACACCTGCTAATATGGTAATTATGAAAATGCCAACGCCAACAATATACTGCATTTTTATTGTGACTGCATTCGCTTCATTTTCCTTTTTCAGTATTCTGTTTTCATGTTCTTTAATTTCGTTCTCATATTTTGCCTGGATCTCTGCAATTTCTTTTTTCTTATCCAAATTTAACAGACTATCCTTTAGTGAATAATACTCCTTGGAAAAACTATAAGCTTTCCAGTAAGAGCCCATTTTTGCATAACAATCAGCCTGATATTTATAATTATCCATAATGAGAAAGGAAGAACTCAACTCTATTGCTTCATCCAGAGCTATTTTAAAGTAGTCTAACGCTTCATTATATTGTGCATTTCTGTAGTAGGCTCTGCCTATATTATTGGTAGTATTTGTTGCGTGTTTGTCATATCCAAGTTCCAGAAATATTTTTCGTGAGGAAACAAAGTTTTCTATACCCTTCGCAAAGTTTTTTTGGTTTATATAAACCAAACCCAAATTATGATAAATAGCCGCTATATCGAGTTTGTCATCATATCTTTTCTTTATCTTAAGCGCTTTTTGGTAGTTTTCAACAGCTAAATCAATGGAATCTATTTCGTAGTAAATTAGCGCCAGATTATTTAATACTCCTCCAGTACCTTCTTCATCATTAATTTTATCATAATAATTTAAAGCCTTTTCAAAATAAATTAAACCTTCCTCATAATTTTCCATATTATAGTACACCCGGCCTATACTATTTGAAGCGTCTGCTACTCCTTTTAGTCTATTATTAGCTTCAGAAAGCTTTAAACTTGGAAAAAAACAATCCAGAGCTTTGGAGTAGTTTTCCGAAATAAAATATTCCTCTCCGATGAGCATCAAATATTTAACGCTATCTGTTTGATTTGCGCCTTCCAATAGGTTTTGCAAGCTATCCAGCCTTAATTTTTCCTGGGCGTTTGCACCAAAGAGGCAAGCACATGCTAAGAATATTGAAATGAAAATGTATCTCTTCATAAGGTTAAATTCCAAAACATGAAATTATAGGATATGATTAATTCTATCTATAAAAAAAATAACATTTTATGACATGGTTTATTTTTCCCTGCCAATCGAATAATTTCAAGTAATGTGCCTCTAGTAATATTAAAATCAGTTCAATTAAAATTTCAATCCAGGTACATTATAGTTAGAAAATGAATTTTTTATAAATTGATTTGCTTTATAAATACATTTTCATCAATCTTATTAAAAGTTCCTTTTTGTATTTATAATTAAAAAGCACATTTAAATATAGATTTGAATAATAATTAATTCATGGTTTTTCAATGACTTTTTAAACTGAGTTTTGATTTTTAACTTAAAATAATTTTAACCCGATGAAAAAGCTGTTTAGCAATACCCTCATTTCATTTACATCAATATTTTTGTTGATACTTTCTGTTTCTTCGTGTAATCCGGATAAAGACAAAATTGAGTCAAAAGAGCCACCAAATTTACTGTGGATCGTAAGTGAGGATAACAGCCCGTTTTTCGGATGTTATGGCGACGAATTTGCCACTACACCAACTTTTGACAAACTGGCCTCAGAAGGTGTTTTGTATGAAAATGCTTTTGCCAATGCCCCTGTGTGCGCTCCTGCCAGATCAACAATAATTACGGGAATGTATCCACCATCCATGGGTACACAAAACATGCGGAGCAGGTATCCTACTCCTGAATCCATAAAATTTTTTCCACAATACTTGAGAGAAGCAGGATATTATTGCACCAATAATGCTAAGGAAGACTATAACATGATAAAACCTGAGGGCGTCTGGGATGAATCATCAAGAAAAGCCCATTACAAAAACCGTAAAGATGGGCAACCGTTTTTTGCTATATTCAATTTGGGTGTAAGTCATGAGAGTTCTATACATAAAAGCATTCCGAATGACAGCCTGAGACATAATCCTGCAAAGGTGAAACTTCCTCCATACCATCCGGACACGCCCGAAATGCGGCATGACTGGGCACAATATTATGATAAAATCGAGGATCTGGATGGTCAGGTTGCTGCGATACTGAAAGAACTGGAAGATGCCGGATTGGCTGAGAATACAATTGTAGGATACTACGGCGACCATGGAGGAGTGATTGCCCGAAGCAAAAGATTTGTATATGAATCCGGAACTCATGTACCAATGATTTGGAGATTCCCTGATAAGTATAAACATCTGGCTCCGGCAAAATCTGGCTCGAAATTAGATAGATTGGTGAGTTTTGTTGATTTAGCGCCAACAATGTTAAGTCTCGTTGGCGTTGAAGTACCGGAGTATATGCAAGGCAAAGCATTCCTGGGCGATCAGCAAACACAGCCTCGGGAATATGTTCATTTGTTCAGAGGCAGGATGGATGAACGGATTGATATGGTGAGGGCAGTTAGAAATAAGCAATTCCGATACATTAAAAATTATATGCCTCATCGAATTTATGGTCAGTATATCGAATATTTATGGAGAGCGCCATCCTGCAGATCATGGGAGGAGGCCTACAAAGCAGGGACATGCAACAAAGCGCAAAGCGCTTTCTGGGAACAAAAACCTCCGGAAGAATTATATGATGTGACTGTCGATCCATGGGAAGTAAATAACCTGGCTGACGACCCAAAGTATGCCGATGTACTTGAAAGAATGAGGGGAGAAAAAGAGCGATGGATGAGTGAAATACGGGATACCGGTTTGATGCCGGAAGGAGAGATGTCAACCAGAAATGAGACGCAATCCTCATTTGAATATGTGCATTCAGATGCATATTCCTTTGAAAAAATAAAAACTGCAGCAGACGTTGCAACCATGAGAGACATTGGCAAACTCGATGAGATTATTGGTTTTCTTAAGGATGAAAATCCATTGGTAAGGTATTGGGGAGCTACGGGTTGCCTAATATTGGGTGAAGCAGCAAAATCAGCACAAAACGATCTCAAAGAGTTATTGGTTGATAAAAACGCTGACGTCAGAATTGCCGCTGCTGAAGCATTATGTAATTTGGGTGAATCAGGTGTTGCTACTCCGGTCTTGATCGAGGCGTTAAATGAAGATAATCTCATGGTCCGCGTTCATGTGTTGAATAGCCTTGAAATCTTAGGCGGCGAGGTGGCAAAAGCAGCGATTCCAAAAGTAAAAGAATTGGTAGATGGTCGAGAGGACAGGGGCTATGACATACGGGCTGGGAAGAGATTAGTTGAGATTTATGAATAGTATAGCTAAAAGGTGAAGCTAAAAGCCTGAAACTGGGCGCTAGGTTCCATGTGCTGGTTTCTGGGTGTTGGGTTAATGATTCATATCAATTGTGATTCTAAAATTTTAAGTTCTATAGCTATATCTATTTCATTCTGAAATTCTTTTAGAAGGGCAATAGTTTTTTGTATAAAAAGTTGATGCTGCACATTTCCCCTGTTAAATGGTTTATGGGCTATAGCTTTCCGCACCTTATCCCATTTCAAAATAAATTGCTTTTGGTGATCATCGAAATACACGTCCTGAAATTTCTGCCAAATATAGTCTGTCGCCACAGAATTTGGGTGCAGCATATCTTTCGTATAAAAACGATAATCTCTCAATTCATCCATCATAATTTCAAAAGCGGGGAAATACTCGACTTCATCATGGATTTTGACCATTTTTTCGCAAGCAATCCTCAGAATGGATTTACTCACATTATTTTGCTCAAATGATTCTTTCTGATGTCTGACAGGGCTTACGGTCAATATAAAACGGATGTTTTTGTTTATACTTTTAACCAGATCATAATTCACCTTAAATCCATGAACAATTTCCTCAATTTCCAGTAACCTCCGATTGAATTTGCTTGTGGGAATTTTGTGGCAATTTGCAACAATTTCTCCTGATTCCTTTAATTCATATACAATGGAAGTCCCAAAAGTATATATGATTATCGATGTTTCAGGTAATTTAGCACCTATTTGCTGAAGCCGGTAATTGGTATTTTCCAGAAGTTCTTCTTTATGGAGTTTTGATAAATCGGAATGCAAATCATAATGATGAAAGACTCCCTGAGATTCCACAATTCCCGTTGCTCCGATACCTTCATTTAAAGCTGACTTGTTCACAAGCTTAAAAATAGACAGGGGATTAAATAGCGTTCCAAAGGGATTGATATGAATATCAAACTTATTATCTACTAACTTCTGACCAATATTTTCAACAAAACAAGAACCAAAAGCCAATATTGAATTGTTGAGGTTAATTTTATATGGAGATATCCTGGGGATTACTTTAGTTCTGAACATTCAGTAAAGATAAATATCAGAACGTTCAGATGTAATCGTATTGATAAAAAAAAGCCCTGCTCATTTTTCAATAAGCAGGGCTTTAAATATAATTTCTATTTCCTTTATTCAGGAACAACTTCGAATTTTACTTCGTGCTTTACTTCTTTATGAAGATCAAGTAACGCAACATATTCGCCAACTTCTTTTGGTTGCACTGGAAATGAAATCTGTTTTCTGTCAATTTCAAACCCTTTATCTGCCAATAAATCAGAAATTTGCAGTGTCGTAACTGCGCCAAATATTTTCCCTGATTCACCTACTTTAGCTCCAGCTTTTAATACCAAATCTCCGATTTTCTCCGCCACAGCCAGCGCTTCATTTTTTACTTTTTCAGCTTTATGAGCAGCTTGCCTAATGTTTTCATCGATTTTCTTTCTATTGGCGCTATTTGCTATGATTGCAAATCCCTGAGTGATCAGGTAATTCCTTCCATATCCCGGCTTTACCTTTACGGTGTCATTCTTATAGCCAAGACCCTGAATATTTTGTGTTAATATTACTTCCATTTTACTGACTAATTTTCTACTTCAACGAATCTGTTACATATGGAAGTAAGCCAATATGTCTCGCTCGCTTCACTGCCTGAGATACTTTCTTTTGGAATTTGATGCTTGTACCCGTAATTCTTCGTGGAAGGATTTTGCCTTGCTCATTCACAAATTTCAATAGGAAATTTGCATCTTTATAATCTATGTATTTGATGCCGTTTTTCTTGAAACGACAATATTTTTTCTTTTGCTGGTCCCTGTTTATGGGTTCGTTAACTAATGTCATTTTACTTCTTCTTTTTTAGGTTCTTCTTTCTTCTTATTGAATGCGCCACTTCGTCGCTTCACGTTGTACTCCATTGCATTTTTGTCAAGGGCAGTAGTAAGGAATCGCAATACCTTTTCATCTCGTCTATACTCCAATTCCAGACTTGCGACTAATCCAGGTTCTGACGTAAATTCAATAAAATTATAGAAGCCGGTAGATTTTTGCTGAATTGGGTAAGCCATTTTTTTAAGGCCCCAAATTTCGCTGTTGATAATCTCCGCTCCGTGATCAGTTAACACTTTTTTGAATTTTTCGGCAGTATCCTTCATCTGAGCTTCAGACAAAACGGGAGTTAAAATGAATACCGTCTCGTAATTATTTAAATTCATTGCTTAATTAAAGTTTATTTTCGGGCTGCAAAGATAGAATATTAAAACATAAAGACAAAGCTCTGTGAATTTTCTCAACGATTCCGCAAATGATATTTAGTTTTCCATTCAGTAAGTCCCTTTAAATAGTAGTCATAATTCACCTGTCCGTAAGGTTTCCAACAGTTCAAATAATAATGCATGTTTGTTTTTTCTAGTTAACCTCCTTTTTTTTGTATTGGTTTTTCCCGGATTAGGGGTCGGGTGTTACCCTTCTGTCACCTGTGACAGGATTGTTAATTTTAATACCTCAGTTGGCCTACCGATTCCAATAACTGGATTACTTTACTGACGCTAAGTTCATGTACAAGTAATATTGCCATTCCAAACTCTTTTAATGACTTCAGGGATTCTTTGTCATCTTTGAAGTACATTTCTTTAATGCTCTTGGACAGCATTGCCATTTGATCAATCATGTGTGCTATTTGCAGGCATTGGTAATAATTGCAGGATGCCACATGGGAGGTTCTGGAGTATTTGTGTGATAAAGCGTAACCGCCATTCTTTTGAGTGTTGAATCCCTCATTTTCAATCTTCCATCTTAAACGCCCCGCCTGGCTTATCTGTCTGCAATTATCTTTATTGATTGGGATATCGGAAATATGAACAAATTTTTCAGTCTCAATAACAGTTTCGTCTGTTTTGGTATCTTTTTTTGTTTTAGTTATATGTGCTTCCACCAAATGCAAGTTATGCTTACCATATCTTAAATTATTGAAGAAGAAGTACGTATGATTTTCCATCCAACCACCAATCATGTTGAACCATTGAATCTGGTTGTTTTGGCTTATGGGTTTCAAGAGGTTCACCTCTTCCCAGACGCTTTTCAGGTTTCCGTCTTTAAAAGTGAAGATGAACGGCCATGCGTACTTTTTACATATATCAAAGCCAGTATTGTTTGGGTAAAGTCCATCAGCAAGAAGAAGTATGGGCATCCGTGGGTAGAGTTTCTTTATCTTTTCTGATAGCCGGACGAATGCTTTTAACTCACAATCCTGTTTGTCGTAATCTCCTGACTCTGGGTTGCGAATCCATTCTGTTGCCATAGAAACACTGAAACCATTTGAGCATATAAGTTTAGCTTCCAGGGCATATACCGTGTAAGTTACCTTGCCGTTCTTTGAGGTCTTTTTGGGACAACCCGGATATGGCTCATAATGGAAGCTATACAGGCCCGTTCCATCAATAGCCACTTGATGATGCAAACCATTGTAACGAAATTTGTCAAATACTTTCTTTCGTATTAACTGTCTGACCATATCCCGTTTTAGCACTTCAAGGTATTCCAAATCCAATGCTTCCAACAACTTGTTGCAGGTGTCTGTATCAGGTAACTTACATTTGAAAATCCTCTCGTAGTTAACATTAAAATGGCCTTTTCTGCCAGTATTGTCTGCATTGTTGCGAGAACCACGTTTGAACAGGAATATGGAAATTGCCGCCATCAACAGATCTTCGGTCTTGTATTGTGGGCGCTTTCTTTGGTCTGGCATCTCTGAAAGCATTTCCAATAGCCGAGGGAAATGCCTTTTGATCACCACTGCGGATTGCATGATAAACTTGAATGCTTCATGGCAGCTCAATTTTTCGCTGCATTTTTTTCTTTTCTGTGATTTACCTTTGTTCTGACTAAAGTTAATCAAATTTGACGCCTTCCGAAAGGTTAAAAACCGAAGACAAATATAATTGAAAATGGAGATCTAAAAGTTGGTTATGTTATTGATTATCTGTATTTTAGACCAAACAAAAACGCCGATAAAACGGTGGATCCCTTCGGCGTTTTTTTCACTAAAAAAATATGTTATGAAACCACAACCTTAGGTATTGCGGCCATGCCGCTTTGTGCAATTGACTGAATACCTGCCTGTTGCGATTCAACGCTATAAATTGTTTGCTCACAAATATAGTGCGAAAAATATTTATTGAAACTTTTTGTATGTCTTTTATACTCAATACGTTACGATATCACATTTATTCATGCGGAATCATTGAAAAGCGTGGGCACAGTTTTGTGAGGTATGCCGATGATTTCAGTATTTTTGTTCGCAGCCAAAAGGCCAGCGAGAGGGTAAAGGGATCAATCGGCCGCTTCATTACAGAGACACTTAAACTCAAAGTTAATGAGGATAAAAGTGTAGTATGCGAATGTCATCAGACAAAATTATTAGGCTACACTATTTACCGAGACGGTAACTTAGGAGTTGCCCGAGAGAGTCTGGAAAGACTTAAGTTCAAGATTAGAGGCATAACTAAACGGAACAGAGGCAGGAGTTTTGAAAAGATAATTTCAGAGCTTAGGCCAGTTTTAAGAGGCTGGCTACAATACTATCGTTTAGCAAAGAGCAATCGAATAATGCAAAATCTTGATGCCTGGATACGGAGGAAACTCCGTTGCTACCGGATAAAGCAATGTAAGAAAGTGATAACCCTACAGCGATTTCTGAAAAGATCAGGAGTTGCTACATGGCAAAGTTGGATACTCGCTTTATCAGGAAAAGGATACTGGCGAAAGTCCGGCTGTCCCCAGGCACATCAGGCAATGGGCCTAAAATGGTTCGAAGCACAAGGGTTGTATAACCTGTCTTTAAACCATAAATTGCTCAACAATTAACTTGAAACCGCCCAGTACGAGAGTATGCTGGGTGGTGTGAGAGGGCGGGGAAGTAATTCCCCTACCTACTCGATTACTTTATTCTTGTAAATGTTATTGAAGTAAAAGCGCACCAGTCGGGACAAGCACGGAAACTCAAGGCATAATCAGAGTAGTATCAGAAACCACCGTAGAGACTGCAAAATATCCGATCGCACCTTCGCTGAGGTTTGTGATCACATTGCCTTTTTGGACGTCAAATACACTTCCCCGCCATTCTGTCTCAGAAAGGAATGTGCGATAAAATGCCTGTTGGTCTTCAGACATTGAATACTTTCTTCTTAGTACAAATGATCCTGCCGGAAACAAAATCCTTTCTTTATCGGGTTTGAAGAGCTGGTTGACGTCTATGGATTCCAGGGTATAATGATATGTCCTTGCCAAAGTTTCTGTGAGGGGTTGGTCTTGAAATTCCGGTAAGTGACCCCAGCTGATCCAGTATTCCTTTTTTGATGGATTATTACTGTCCTGGAAGTTGATTTCATAAAGTTCCTTTTCTTCATTGGCCAACCTGTAGTCCAAAGGTTTTAAAGGCGTCACCGGAACCATTTGCGTACTTGCCGTGTATTCTTTTCCATCAATATTAATGAATAAATGATAGGCTTTGTTAACAACAGCCTGCACCGAATCAGAGTAATACATTCCTGAACCTACCGGAAATTCTGCAAATAATGCCAAAGCGCCTTCGGTGCCTACCACTACGGTAGCGCCTGAAACCGGATCGGGTTTTTCATTGAGGCCGGTAACGGTCCTGGAAAGTCGTACCACATGATTTTTGAGTTCATTGGTGATTTGCGCCTCCACCACAATCAAGTCGGTAGGTTGTGTATTCAGATCCCAGTTGGTTGGCTCCTCACAAGCCAATACTAAGAACAGCCAGGCGATATGTATCCATCTTTTGCTCATAGTTTAAAATTGTAACTAATAGAAGGAATAAAATTGTAAATGTAGGTGTAGCTTGGCGTCTGGCCCGGAGGAGGAAAGACATCTCCAGGAACCACCAAATCACCATTCCCGGTTTTATTGAAATTCAAATAAACTGGATTTTGTTGCCCATAAACATTGTAAATAGAAAAATTGAGATAATGTTTAAACCGGTTTTCAGGCCGGTTCAGATGGAAATTAACCGATAGGTCCAGACGGTGATAATCTGGCAGACGGTCATTTCCACGTTTGTCATAAATGGGTACAGTATGCGATTCAAATTGATAAAATCCTGTAGGAGTCGTGATACTTGCGCCTGTATTGTAGATCCAGTTGGCGCTGATATCCCATTTCCTTCCCAGCTTCTGAGATAGAAATAACGAAATTTCATGGGGTCTGTCAAAGTAAGTCGGATATTTCTCGCCACTATTTATTCCAACAATTTTTCTAAAAGATCGCGAATATGCATATCCTATCCATCCAGTCAGTTTACCTTGCTTTTTTTCCAGCTGAATCTCCCCGCCATAGGATTTGCCTTTGCCAAACCGTAGCTCTCCTTCAATAAAGGGATTTAGGATCATCGAAGCATGATCAGTATAATCGATTTGGTTGTCCATCCATTTATAATACAGCTCACCGCTTAATTCAATACTCTTTTCCGGCCATTTCATAAACAATCCTCCGCCTAACTGATCTGCTTTTTGAGGTTTAATATTTATAGAGCTGGGTAGCCATACTTCAAAATTTGTGAAAGGACTGATGCTGTTGGTGATCAAATGAACATTTTGTATGGATCGTGTATAAAATGCTTTGGCAGAAATTTTTGGTGATATTTGATAAGCAAGGCCAAGTCGCGGAGCCAATTCGACGTAGGTATTATAAATCTCGCCTTGAGCATACTCTTTGGCTTCAATCGGATTGTAGTCTTCATTATAAATATATTCAGTAGTAGGGCCAATATTCTGCCATACAGAGAGCCTCAATCCATATTTAATGGAAACCTTTTCTAAAAATTGTTGCTCATTTCCTGCATAAAGCGCCAACTCATTTGCATTTTTCTTTGGCACAACCGGAACAGACTGGGGGAGTATTCCGTTGCCCGGCTCATAGTTACCCGGATTAAATCCATGAAAGCTGATCTTGGCGCCAAAATACAGGTTGTTCTCCGGATTAATGAAATAACTGAAATCTGTTTTGAGGCTGATATTGGCTATGCTGGAATGCCATGCATCATTTTTTGGGATGGATGTGATCAAATAGTAATTATACCATGAAGAATAGAGTGTGGTGTTGGAAAAGAGTTTGCTGTTAAAAATATGATTCCAACGCAGTGTACCGGCAAAATTCCCCCATTGAATTCCAGATTTTCCAATATCTTCAAAATTGTCCTGTCCGGTATAGAATGAAAAGTACAGGCGGTTATTTTTATTTATGGCCACATTGAATTTTGTGTTGAAATCAAAAAAGCCAATTTTAGCATTACTTCCGGCAATTCTTTTGGTAAACCAATTGAGATTGGAAAATCTCCCGGAAACAAAGAAAGAACTTTTATCTTTCTTCAGCGGTCCTTCTACAGCCAACCGGGTGGCTGCCAGTCCAAGGCTGCCTGAAAAGCCAAATCGCTTCATGTTGCCTTCTTTGGTTTTGATTTCCATCAATGATGACAAACGACCGCCTTGCTGCACCGGTAAGTCACCTTTATAGATTTTAATGTCTTTAGCAGCGTCAGGAGTTATTGTAGAAAACAAGCCAAGTACATGCGAAGGATTATAAATGGGCGCTTCGTCCAGTAAGATCAGATTTTGATCTCGATCCCCACCTCGGACGTGGAACATGGCTGATCCATCAGCATAAAGCTTGATGCCCGGTATAGATTGCAAAGATTTTATAACATCCCGCTCGCCCATGAGTGCCGGCATTAGTGCGACAGAGACCGGTTTTAATTCTGTATGGCCTTTTTGTATATTTTCGATGAATGGGATTGATTTACCTGCATCAATCACTACTTCCTGTAACAGCTCCGTATCTTCATCCAGTAGAATGCTGAGCTCACTATTTTTATCGAGATTGATTTCCCTGTGAATGTCTTTATAACCAATAAAAGAATAGGTGAAATGATAATTTCCAGCCGGTATGGTGATGGAGTAAAACCCATATGCATTGGAAATGGAGCCGGATTTCAGTTCGGTGATATAAATTGTGGCGCCGATCAGGGATTCTCCGGATTTCAGATCAACGATATTTCCACTGATCGTGTAATTTGATGTTTCCCTTGTAGCTATAGGCTTTGGCGGATCTATGGCAAGCACTTCCTTAGCCCGTCTCAAAACAACTTGTTTTTCTACCTGGACAAATTCAATTCCCAACGGGGAAAGGATCTCTGTTAAAATCTGCGAAATAGACTTATTACTGGAATGATTGGTGACTTTTTCCTGAACAGGAACAATCTTCCTGCTATAGGAAAACTTAAACTTCCCTTCCTTTTCAATCAGCTTTAATACTTTCCCAAGCTTTTCAGAATTTACATCCAGATTGATTTTTTTGTCAAGAGGCGAAGACTGGGAAAAAGCAACAAAAGTCCAGGAGAACACAAACAAAAAAATAGGAAGGGCTAATAACCTGGTCATACAATTTAGGATTCTACTTTCATTTTTATGAAAATGCTTTAATGAGAAAACGTCATTCGATGATTATGTTGGATGATTTTTTTGCTTTCATCAATCTCTTATCAATCTTTTTCTTTCAATCTTTATGATTCTAGCATTACATCATTTACGCATTCTAACAACCTTCTCCTGAAATCTCAAAACTATTACCCTTTTGCTCAATTTTCAGTTCCAGTGTGGATTTCAAAACATTCAAAATGGATTCCAATGATTGGTTATCAAATGTGGTGGTCACCGGGCATTCATTTAGCTGACCTCCAACTAATTTAAGATCACTTTTGTAGATCTCATTTATAATGCGTACCACATCCGGCATCGGTGTATCTTCGAATATAATCTGTTTTGTTTTCCAGGCATTGAAATTAATATTATCGTTAATGGAGGCCTCTATT